>JAHRWO010000094.1 GCA_019105125.1 Flavobacterium sp. | reverse complement strand
CTTATCGAGGCTAACAAACGACTTTCTGTTGCCGTTCCAGTAGCATTAGGTTTAATTTTAGTATTGCTTTATTTTACTTTTAAATCAATCAAACAATCTCTATTAATATTTACTGCTATTCCATTATCTGCAATTGGCGGTATTATTGCCCTTTGGTTACGAGATATGCCATTTAGTATTTCGGCAGGTGTTGGATTTATTGCACTTTTCGGAATTGCCGTATTGAACGGAATTGTTTTAATCGAACATTTCAAGGAATTAAAGCATCAAGGTATGACAAATATGAATGAACTCATTTTAAAAGGAACAACCGATAGATTACGTCCCGTTTTATTAACTGCTTCGGCAGCAGCTCTTGGATTTTTACCAATGGCAATCTCTTCTTCGGCAGGAGCAGAGGTGCAACGCCCTTTAGCAACTGTGGTTATCGGAGGATTGTTTACTGCAACACTTTTAACTATGATAGTTTTACCAATTTTATTCAAAATTTTTGATGAAAAAGAATTCAAGAAGCCAAAATTTAAAAAAGTGAAAAATTCAGACGTTTTACTGATCTTTATGTTATTGCCATTTATAGGTTTTTCACAACAAAATAATTCAGAATTAGATAGTTTGGTTCAGAAAGCTATTTCAAAGAATGCCGGAATTAAAGCAGGTCAATTGAAAATTGAAAAAGCGAAACAAGCAACAAAATTGGCGTATGATTTCGAAAAAACGAATGTTTATTATAGCTATGATCAAAATAACTTAGCTTTAAACGAATTACCTTTAAAAGTTTTTGGAGCCCAACAAAAGTTTGCTTTTCCAACGGTTTATGGTGCTAAAAAGAAATTATATAATGCAGAATATGAAAAAGAAAAAACGGGATTTGAAATTCAACAAAACCAACTGAAATTACAAATTTCACAAGTATATTATCAAATTGTGAATGTACAACACCAAGAAAAATTATATCACTATTTGGATAGTTTGTACCAAAATTTCTCAAAAGCAAGTAATAGAAGATTTGAATTAGGCGAAACCAATTATTTAGAAAAAATTACCGCTGAAGCAAAATTTCGTCAAATCAAAACCAAGTTATCACAACTTGAAAAAGAGAAAAAAGCACAATTAGAAGTATTGCAATCCTTAGTGCAAAGTGATGAAAAAATTGTGATTTCTAATACAATTTCAGAGCCCATTTCAACTGTAACTTTAAATTCAAGTAAAGATTTATATGTTTCACATTTAGAATCATTTACGAAAATTTATAAATCAAATGAAAGTTTACAAAAACAAAATTGGTTACCCGATTTTAATTTGGAATATTTTCAAGGAAGAAACAATGGTTTGTCTCAATCTTTATATGGTTTTCAAGTGGGATTGTCTGTACCTATTTTATTCAACGGAAATATGGCTAAATCAAAAGTTGCCAAACTAGAAACCCAAGCTTGGGAATCACAAAAGAAACAAGAAGTAACTAAAATAGATTCTTACATCAAACAAAAACAACAAGAAGTTGAACAGCAACAAGAAGCCATATCTTACTACAATGAGTATGGAAAAAAAGTATCAGAAGAAATCATAAAAGTAGCTGACAGCAGTTACAAACACGGCGAAATTGACTTTTTTCAATACATTTTAAGTTTAGAAAATGCTACAACAATTCAAGTAGATTATTTGGATGCCGTAAAGCAATACAACACCACTATTTTAGATTTATATTACCTAAACATCGAGAACTAATGATAAAAAATAGCATTTTAATAGCACTAATCGGATTATTCATTTCTTGTAAAGAAGAAAAAACTGAAGTTGAAACACCAAGTAATGGATTGATAACAGTTACCAAAGAACAATTTCAATCTTCCAAAATGGAAGTTACCACTTTGGTTGAAAATGAATTTAATGTCACCGTTTCTGCATCTGGAAAAATTGATGTTCCACCACAATACCGCGCAAAAATTACACCTTTTATTGGTGGTTATGTAAAATCATCTCAGTTTTTAGTGGGTGATAAAGTTTTAAAAGGACAAGTTTTGGTAACACTTGAAAACACAGAATATTTAGACATTCAAAAAGATTACGTAGAAGTTGCCGAACAAATAAATTACTTGAAATCAGAATTTGAGCGTCAAAAAACTTTGTACAATGAAAAAATTACTTCTCAAAAAAACTATCTAAAAGCAGAAAGCGACTATCGTCAGGCTAAAGGAATGTATCAAGGTTTACGTGAGAAATTATTGTTGTTAAATATCAATCCTTCAAATGTTGAAAGAGGTAAATTTACTTCGGTAATTACTTTAACAGCTCCAATTTCTGGTGATATCACGGTAATGAATGCCAATGTAGGAATGTTCATGTCGCCTTCAGATGTGATTATGGAAGTAGTGGATACCCAACATTTATTATTAAATTTAAATGTTTTTGAAAGTGATATTTTAAAAATTAAAGAAGGACAAAATATCGAATTTACGATTCCTCAAGCTTCAAAAGACGTATACAAATCTAAAGTAAAAACCATTGGAAAATCAATCGAAAATAAAGATAGAAGTATTTCGGTTTTCGGTTTATTACAACCGGAATTAAAAGAAAAATTGTTGTCAGGAATGTTTGCCGAAGCTAAAATTATCATCGCAACTAAAAAAGGCTTAAGTGTTCCAAACGATGCTGTAATCAAAAGTAGTAACAAGAATTTTGTACTTTTGCTAGTGAAAGAAGCAAATAATATCTATAGTTTCAAGAAAACGTTGGTACAAATTGGAGAAGTTTCAGAACATCATATTGAAATAATTTCAGATGAAAATGTACATCAAGAATCAAAAATTTTAGTAAAAGGAGTTTTCGATTTAACGAATTAAAAAAAACAAAATCATGAATCAAGCACATTTACACATGGTTTTCAACCATTTTCCAATTATCGGATTATTCTTCGGAATTGGTATTTTAGCTTACGGAATTATCAAAAAGCAAACTATTTTAGTCAATACAGCTTACGTAATGTTTATCGTTTGTATGATTATGGCTAAAGCGACAATGATGACGGGAGAAGGAGCTGAAGAAATTGTAGAAGAATTAGGTATTTCACATGACATCATTCACGAACACGAAGAAATTGCCGAAACCTTCATGAAAGTTCTTTATGGTTTAGGAATTCTTTCGATTTTAGGTTTGATTGCCAATCTTAAAAAACATGCAAAAGCTGCAATTGTTTCTTATGTGGTTTTAGTTTTAGCCATTGGTTCGGCCGTTATGTCTAAGTCAGTAGGAACTTCAGGTGGCGAAATTCGTCATACCGAAATTAGAGAAAATGCTAGCAATGGTAATACTTCAGAACCTAATCATGAAGAAGAATCACACAACGATGATCATTAAACAAAATATAAAATTTCAAAAACATTTTGTTTATTCGAAATTATAGTTGTTAAATTTGCAGTGTTAAACAAATTAAGAATTATGCTTTTAAATCAATTACATCATCATCATCATTTTTTCCACGCTCAAGCGAGGTAGTGATGATATGTAATTAAATCATATAAACCTATTAACCCGTTTGAGTACATCAAGCGGGTTTTTTATTGTTAAGCATTTTTTAAAAAACTTCTTGGTGTACTCATTTTAAAATTAAATAAAATTAAAATGAGCACATTAAAAATTGCTATTCAAAAATCAGGTCGCCTTCATGATGAAAGTATTCAAATCTTAAAAGATTGTGGAATTTCAGTGTATAATGGAAACGACCAACTCAAAGTTACCGCTTCGAATTTTCCTTTAGAAGTGTATTATTTAAGAAATTCGGATATTCCTCAATATTTGATTGATGGAGTAGTAGATATTGCTATTGTGGGCGATAATTTATTAGTCGAAAAAGGGCAGAACATTCAAATTGCGGAAAAATTAGGATTTTCAAAATGTAAAGTTTCGGTAGCGGTTCCAAAGAATTTCAATTACAATTCGATTCAAGATTTAAACGGATTACGAGTTGCCACTTCCTATCCTAAAACGGTAATAGATTATTTTTCTTCTAAAGGAATTTCCGTAGACATTCACCAAATTTCAGGTTCAGTAGAAATTGCGCCTAACATCGGACTTTCAGATGCGATTGTAGATATTGTTTCTAGTGGAAGTACTTTATTTAAAAACGGTTTAAAAGAAGTCGAAGTGATTTTAAAAAGTGAAGCTGTTTTAGCTGTTTCTCCAAGAATTTCAAAGGAAGCCGAACAACTATTACAAAAGTTACAATTCCGAATTCAAGCCGTTTTACGTTCGAGAAAATCAAAATACATTTTGATGAACGTACCCAATGATAAAATTTCAGAAATCAGCAAAATTCTTCCCGTTTTAAAAAGTCCAACAGTGATGCCATTAGCTGAAGAGGGTTGGAGTAGCGTGCATTCTGTAATTGATGAAGATAAATTTTGGGAAGTCATCGACCAATTAAAAGAAGCCGGAGCTGAAGGCATTTTGGTTTGCCCAATTGAGAAAATGGTTTTATAAAATAATAATAATAATTGTCACACTGAGCGAAGTCGAAGTGTTAATCTAAAAAAGATGAAAAAAATATACAACCCACAACCCGAAACTTGGTCAGAAATTTGCAAAAGACCAACCCAAACGTTCTCTGATGAAGAAGAAACGGTGAAGCAAATTTTTAAAGAAGTACAACAAAAAGGAGACAAAGCCATTGCAAAATATGCTTCCTTTTTTGATGGCGTTACTTTAGAAAATATCCAAGTTACACAAGAAGAAATTAAAATTGCTAAAAAAGAAGTTTCAACGGAATTAAAAGAAGCGATTCAACTAGCAAAATCAAATATCGAACAATTCCACGCTGCTCAAAAAACAGATAAAATTGTAGTTGAAACTACTATCGGAGTTACGTGTTGGCAAGAAAAAAGACCAATTCAAAAAGTGGGTTTATACATTCCAGGCGGTACGGCTCCTTTGTTTTCAACGGTTTTAATGTTGGCAGTTCCTGCTAAACTAGCAGGTTGTCAAGAAATTATATTGTGTTCGCCTTC
>JAHRWO010000078.1 GCA_019105125.1 Flavobacterium sp. | reverse complement strand
AATAACGTAGCTCGAACTGCGATTGAAGCAGCTGCAGCAGCGTTTGGAGGAACACAATCGTTACACACAAATGCTTTAGACGAAGCGATTGCTTTACCAACCGATTTCTCAGCACGAATTGCTCGAAATACCCAAATCTTTTTACAAGAAGAAACTAAAATTTGTAAAACAGTTGATCCTTGGGCGGGAAGTTATTACGTAGAAAGTTTAACAGCTGAAATTGCTGAAAAAGCTTGGGCTTTAATTCAGGAAGTAGAAGAACTTGGCGGAATGACAAAAGCGATTGAAGCTGGAATTCCAAAATTAAGAATTGAAGAAGCTGCCGCGCGTAAACAAGCACGTATCGACAGCGGACAAGATATTATTGTTGGGGTGAACAAATACCGTTTGGAAAAAGAAGATCCGTTACATATTTTGGATGTGGATAACCAAATGGTGCGCAAACAACAAATTGAACGTTTAGAACAAATCAAAGCCACTCGCGATAACGCTAAAGTTGCCGAATGTTTAGCAAAATTAACCGAAAGCGCTAAAAATGGTGGTGAAAATTTACTATCTTTAGCAGTAGAAGCAGCACGAAACAGAGCTACATTAGGCGAAATTAGTGATGCTTTAGAAGTAGTTTTCGGAAGATATAAAGCACAAATTAGAAGTTTTAGCGGCGTGTATAGTAAAGAAATTAAAAACGACGAAAGTTTTGAAAAAGCAAAACAATTAGCCGATGCTTTCGCGAAGAAAGAAGGGCGTCGTCCTCGTATTATGATTGCGAAAATGGGACAAGACGGTCACGATCGTGGTGCGAAAGTAGTAGCAACAGGTTATGCTGACGTAGGTTTTGACGTGGATATTGGTCCATTATTCCAAACGCCACAAGAAGCTGCCAAACAAGCGGTGGAAAACGACGTACACATTTTAGGTGTTTCTTCTTTAGCTGCTGGACACAAAACTTTAGTACCACAAGTTATTGAAGAACTAAAAAAATACGGAAGAGAAGATATTATGGTAATTGTGGGAGGTGTAATTCCTGCACAAGACTACCAATTCTTATTCGACGCCGGAGCTGTAGCGGTTTTTGGACCTGGGACAAAAATTAGTGATGCCGCGATAACGATTTTGGAGGTTTTACTAGAGGAATAATCCAAATAGTATAAAAAAACATCAACATTCCAGTTGGTGTTTTTTATTTTATAACATTTTTGATTCCATCACTTTTTCACTTTCTTGATGAAAGAAGATTTTAAATTCTTTTTCTTAATATAAATATTCATTTGTTTAGTCACTTCATTTGGACGATCACTAGAAATTATCATAACTCCAGAATTTACAATATCGAAATAGACCTTGTCACCATTTGCTAGTGCACTTTTATCGATATTATCCATAGTTCCAGATATGCAGGTAATTCCTCTTTTTTTCATGTAATCCATAGTTTCAGACTTTGGAAATGAAGTTCCAATAAAAGCTACCATATTTTCTACTTTTACTCCCATACTTTCTAAACGTTCTACATCTTCTTTTCCTCTGGCCGATACAGAAAGTAAAACATCAGGAGCTAAACTAGCTACTTCTGCCGCTTGATTGGCATTATAGGTAATTATTATAGAATAATTCTCCGCTTTGTTTTCTCTTACGGCATCTATTACCAACTTAAATGGAACACCTCGTTTAACATCAAGAGTATAGACAACCTTACCTTTTCCCCATGTTAAAACCTCATCTAGTGTTTCTATTTTATATGGAGTAACATTTCCTTGATTATCTTTCAAAGAAAATTTTTGCAATTCTTGATAAGTATAATTGCTTATATTTCCTGTTCCTGTTGTAGTTCTATCTATAGTATTATCGTGCATCATCACCAAAACAGAATCCTTTGTCATAGCAATATCAGTTTCAATGATGGCAGGATTGTATTGGATTGTATTAGTAAATGTTGCTATACAATTTTCAGGAAAATTAGTTGTTGGACCACCTCTGTGAGCACTTACTAAAGGATAAAAATTTTCATTAGCTCGGAAAAAAGATTTAAAATCACTATTCTTTTTAAAATCTATGATGTGCCATGTATCTTGACTAAAAATCAAAAAAACATGAAACAAGGTTACTAATAAAAAACCATTTTTTTTCAAAATATTCTAATTTAAATTTTACGAATCAAAAATACTAAATAACTGAAACGAAGTGAAATTTCGTTATCAAATTAATAATTCATCAACCGCCTTCACACCTTCCAAAAAATCAATGCCTTTTATTTCTTCAAAAAAGTCGATTTCGGTTTCGTGAGGTAAAAAATCGGAGATGATGCGCACGATAAAATCTTGTGGTTTTTTCAAATATTTAAACGTGTAATCTTCCATATTTACAACCGTTTTTTCGGCTAAATCGGTTGTTCTTACAAACTTGTCGGAAGTTAAGGAAGACAAACAAGGTAAATTTAGCTTTGGGTTTTCCGTGATGATGGGTTTTCCGTTTTCAAACAAACCGCCTTGGTAACCGTATAGCGAGGCATTCGTAATTTCGATAGGTTTTCCTAAATGTAAATAATCTGGTAAATGGGCTTCTTTTCCTACTACAGCAGCAAAACCCATTAACACACAAATATCGTGTGGTGGCATTTGCATCATCGCCTTAGCCGTACTTTCACGACCAATTCCAGATACAATTACTTCGTAAGTATGATTCAAATTGGGAATTCGAGCTAAAGCGTTTAGGACTTTTTCTCGCTCAATTTCCATCGGTGTCAATATGATTATCTTCAAAATCTCAGAATTAAATCACAAAATAAAGTAATTTGAAGAAATTAGAGCGTGTATATTTTTTATATTTTTG
>JAHRWO010000067.1 GCA_019105125.1 Flavobacterium sp. | reverse complement strand
ACAACTCCAATTCGTCATAAATTACCAAAACGGGAATTACATATGGAACGCGAAAGTGTTCAAAAAAGTATTATGGTTCCAACCATAAATAAAGAAATCGTAGTGTATGAATATGGAAAAAGCGATAAAAAAGTACTTTTAGTTCATGGTTGGTCTGGTAGAGGAACGCAATTAGTAAAAATTGCAGACGAACTACTAAAAATGGGCTACATGACAATAAGTTTTGATGCTCCAGCACATGGAAAATCAAAAGGAAATTACTCAATAATGACTGAGTTTATAGCTTCGATTTTAGAATTAGAAAAAGAATATGGTTCGTTTGAATATGCGATTGGACATTCTCTTGGTGGTATGTCGGTTTTGAATGCGATTAAACAAAATTTGAATGTTAAAAAAGCGGTTACCATTGGAGCTGGCGATATCATTCAAGATATTATTGATGATTTTATCAAAAAATTACAATTAAAACCCGAATATGGAATCAAATTAAGAGATCATTTTGAAAAACGTTTTGTTGGAAAAATGGATGATTATTCGGCTTATAAAGCAGCTAAAGTCATTAAAATACCAGTTTTAATCATGCACGACAAAGAAGATGATGATGTTTCCGTGAAAGCGGCTTATCATATTCATGAACATTTACAAGGTTCAGAATTGATGATTACAGAAGGTTTAGGCCATCGTAAAATTTTAGGGGATGAAACTGTAATTAAAATGATAGTCAAATTTATCTCTGAAAAATAAAATTAGATTTTCATTTTATATCTGCTTTTATATTGTTAAAAAAATATATTTTTGAAATTAACAAAATTATTTACTTCTATGAATATTTTAAAAAATTGCATTTTACTGATATTATTGTCAACAACAATTTCTAAAGCTGAAATTAATGTCAAAATTTATTATGAGCAATTTGAAAATGGTTATAATATTTATGCTGATAATCAAGAGTTTTGTCCCGTTAGTGTTAAAATAAATTTTTCTACAACAAATCTTAATATAAATGGAGGTAATAATAAAGTTTATGTCGTTAATTCTCAAACAAAAAAACAACTTTTAACATCTCTTAGCGTATTAAAACAAGGTAAGCCATACAAATTTTCATATCAAACGAATTTCAATTATGGTGATTACTACAATACAGCATATGATGAAAATTTTATTTACGATCTTCCATTTAAAAAGTCAGAAAAATTTAGCGTTTTGCAAGGTTATAATGGATCGTTTTCACACCAAAATGAAAACTCACTAGATTTTTCTATGCCAATTGGAACAGAATTATTTGCGATAAGAGATGGTATAGTAATTAAAGTCATAGATCATAACAATAGAAATTGCGCTACAAAAGATTGTGCCAAGTATAACAATACAATAATTATTTATCACTCTGATGGAACTTTTGCAGAATACGCACATCTAAAACAAAAAGGTGCAATTGTCAAAGTTGGAGACCAAATAACTAAAGGTCAACTTATAGGATATAGTGGAAATGTAGGCTGGAGTTCGGTTGCTCATTTACATTTGGTTATATTTAAACAGGAATTAGAAAATAGAGTTACCTTAAAAACAAGGTTTAAAATTGAAAATGGAGACAAAAATGAATATTTAATTGAATCAAAAGTATATTGCAGAAATTATTAACTGTTTTTTTTTTATAAAAACATAAAAGTCCTTCGGTTTGAAGGACTTTTGCTTTTTTAGAAGTTTGGTGACAAATTGTATTTTTTATAGAAGTTATCTAATGCTTCCAATACCTCATCTTCTGTATCAACGACTTTGATTAAGTTCATATCTTCTGGACTGGCATTTTTCATTTTGTCAATCATCACGTTTTTAATCCAATCTAATAAACCTGACCAAAACTCGGTTCCAACCAAAATAATTGGGAATTTTCCAATTTTCTTAGTTTGAATTAAGGTAACCGCTTCGAATAATTCGTCTAAGGTTCCAAAGCCTCCTGGCATAACCACGAAACCTTGTGAATATTTTACAAACATTACTTTTCTTACGAAGAAGTAATCAAAGTTTAAGTTTTTGTCTTTATCGATATACGGATTAAAGTGTTGTTCGAAAGGCAATTCGATGTTTAAACCTACTGAAGTTCCGCCGCCATAATGTGCTCCTTTGTTTCCTGCTTCCATGATTCCAGGACCACCACCGGTAATTACTCCGTAACCAGCTTTACTAATTTTGTAAGCAATTTTTTCAGCTAATAAATAATATTTGTCTTCTGGTTTTGTTCTTGCCGAACCAAAAATAGATACACAAGGACCAATTCTTCCCATCGACTCGTAACCATTTACGAATTCTGACATGATTTTAAAAATTGCCCATGAATCATTGGTTCTTATTTCATTCCAAGTCTTTTGCTTGAATTTCTCTTGAATTCTGTGGTCTTCGTTTTCGTACTGATCTGCTGCCATAGTATTTTAGTTAATTTGTTTGTAAACAAACTATTACGATTAAATAATAAATTTTTAGCAGTGTTGTTGTGTGTAGTAATTAGGTTGCTAAGATAATTCTTTTTTCAAAAACTGCGCCGTATAACTTTTTTTATTTTTCACGATTTCTTCTGGAGTTCCTTTTGCTACAACTTCTCCTCCTCCTTTTCCACCTTCGTAACCAATGTCGATAATGTAATCTGATAATTTTACCACATCTAAATTATGTTCGATAATTAACACCGTATTTCCTTTATCAACTAATTTATTGATAACATCCATTAATACGCGAATATCTTCAAAATGTAATCCTGTTGTAGGTTCATCTAAAATGTAAAACGTATTTCCCGTATCTTTTTTAGAGAGTTCCGTTGCTAATTTGATGCGTTGTGCTTCACCACCTGAAAGCGTTGTACTTTGCTGACCTAATGTGATATACCCCAATCCAACATCTTGAATCGTTTTTACTTTTCGATAAATTTTTGGGATATTTTCAAAGAAATCTACCGCTTCATCAACCGTCATGTTCAGTACATCTGAAATTGATTTTCCTTTGTAACGAATTTCTAATGTTTCTCTATTGAAGCGTTTTCCCATACAGGTTTCGCATTCTACATAAACGTCCGGTAAGAAACTCATTTCAATCGTACGAACACCTGAACCTTCGCAAGTTTCGCAACGACCACCTTTTACGTTAAAACTAAATCTTCCAGGTTTATAACCACGAATCATCGCTTCTGGCGTTTGTGTGTATAAACTTCTAATTTCTGAAAAAACATCAGTATAAGTCGCTGGATTGGAACGTGGTGTTCTTCCAATCGGACTTTGGTCGATGTCGATTACTTTGTCGATATGTTCTAAACCTTCTATTTTTTTGTAAGGTTGTGGTTTTTTAACAGCATTGAAAAAATGCGCATTTAATATCGGATACAAGGTTTCGTTAATCAAAGTTGATTTTCCACTTCCCGAAACTCCGGTAACACAAACTAATTTTCCAAGCGGAATTTCAATCGAAACATTTTTCAAGTTATTTCCCGTTGCTCCTGATAATTTGATTGATTTTCCGTTGCCTTCACGACGTGTTTTTGGCACTTCAATCTGCATTTTACCATTCATGTACTGAGCCGTAATGGTATTTTCTTTCAATAATTCTTTCGGAGTTCCTTTACTAATAATTTGCCCTCCAAAACGACCTGCTTTCGGACCAATATCAATCACATAATCGGCACGCTCAATCATGTCTTTGTCATGTTCAACTACGATTACTGAATTTCCGATATCGCGTAAACTTTCTAATGATTTAATCAAACGCTCGTTATCTCTTTGGTGTAAACCGATACTTGGTTCATCTAAAATATATAAAACGCCAACTAATTGCGAACCAATTTGCGTAGCCAATCGAATGCGTTGGGCTTCACCACCCGAAAGCGATTTTGAACTTCGGTTTAGTGATAAATAATTCAAACCAACATCCAATAAAAACTGTAATCGAGCCGTGATTTCTTTTAAAATTTCAGTCGAAATAACTTGTTGTTTTTCAGAAAGATGATTCGGTAAATCGGCAAACCATTCGGACAACTCAGCAACGTCCATTTGGACTAATTCACCGATATTTTTTCCGTTTAATTTGAAGTATAAGGATTCTTTTCTCAAACGTGTTCCTTCACATTCTGGACAATCGTTTTCGTCCATGAATTCTTTTGCCCAACGTTTGATACTTGCCGAATCGGAATTATCGTATTGATTCTTAATGAAATTCGAAATTCCTTCAAAATCGATTTTATAATCTTTGGTAATTCCCATAACCTTTGATACGACTGAG
>JAHRWO010000016.1 GCA_019105125.1 Flavobacterium sp. | reverse complement strand
GCAGCTGTTTACTGGCTGAAAGACAGGTATTGCCGGATGGACGATTCTGAAGTAAAAACGAAAAAAATATTGTGTACCTCTTTTTGTCATGAAAGTAAACAATATCTGCCGATTGGGGCGGATATGTGTACCTTTTGGGGTGATGAGGTAAATATATAAATGAGTTAGCGGTAATTATAAAATAAACCTTACCGTACTAACATCAACAGGGTCTCCCCATCCATTCATTGCAGCAGTCACTTTCAGTTTACCATCTTCAATTATCATTTGGGCTTTTAGATGTCCGCCAAAATCAACCTCAAAACAACTACCGATAACATCAGCTATATTTAATTGCTGGCTTTCTGCGGTATTCAAGTTTTGTTCTTTGTTCATAATTCATCCTATTTTGATAGTTTAGTATTTCAAAATCAGCAACTAAACATAGCTGTAACCGTTAGCAGCCATAGTAAGAAGATGACACATTATGCAAACATTTAAAAATATCAAAATGAAAAAAATAGTTGTTTTTAGTGCACTCGCCATTTTTATAATGAGCGCAATGGGACAAAAAATTGAAAATCCGTCAGTTAGAAAAAGTGAGGTGCCTAACTGTAAAATTACAAGTGTTTATATTGACAGTGATAAAACAACAATAGACTTTAATTATAAATCAAAAACCTCCAAAAGCTCAATTTGCGTTGGAGACAATTTATTTATTCGGGACAATTTGACTGGACAAAAATATTTTTTAATCAAAGCTATCAATATACCAATCTGTCCTGAAAAACATAGTTTAAAACAAATTGATGAATCACTTCAATTTAGCATGGATTTTCAACCGATTCCTCAAACTTGCAAAGAAATTGATATTATTGAAAATCTAACCGGTGTTGGTTTTAATTATTATGGTGTGAATATTAAAGTGTCAAACGAACCGGAAAGAATGGAAAGAATGGAAACAATGGAAAGAATGGAAACGATTGAATCAATTCACTCGTTTAAAAGTGATTCAAAATCAAATAATTTGACCCTAAGTTTAGAAGGAAAATTTAAAAATAAAGGAGATGCACTTGGGGATATATTATACACGATACCAGCAGGAACAACAGTGAGAGTCTTAGGGAAAGAAAATGGCTACTACAAAGTAAATTATAATGGTGATATAGGATATTTAAGCGAATTATATTTTAATACATCTCAATCTCAAAAAACTGAGAACAATAGTTCTAACCAAAGAAAAGAATGTAAATCATATTTTAAGGATGGGAAAACATTTCAGTACTTTGTCCACAATGGTATTTCTGTTACAATGCAACTATCAATAGAAAATAGCTACGGAAAGTATTATGTTGCGTATGTAGCTATCGAAAATTTGACAGGCAATTCTTTTAACTTTAATCCTGACCAAATAACCGCATTATTTCAAAATAATGGAAAAGAATCCATTGGGAAAGTGATGTCGGCTGCGGATTACATGAATAAAGTAAATAGAAGACAAGCATGGAATGCTGCTTTAGTAGCATTTGGTGAATCAAGTGCTGCTAATCAAGCAGGACATTCTTCATCCTCTACAAACTCTACTACTTCTGGTTATGCAAATAGCTATGGTAGTGTTTCTGGTTATTATGGCGATACATATGGTAGTGTTCAAGGTAATGTTTCAACTTATGGCACATCGACAACACAAAGCAATACAAAATCATATAATGGAAGTGCTGCATATGCGGCTAGACAAAACGCTCAAAAGAATATTAACAATTATCAGAATCAGCAGTATCAAATAAGAAATGTATTGAATGAAGGTTATTTAAAATTAAATACAATAAACAATGAAGAACGAATAGTTGGTCAAATTAATATTATTTATCAAAATGCAGATAAAATAAGAATTACAATTCCTGTTAATGGGAATAATTATGATTTTTGGTGGGGTGAATAAAAAACCGCTTGCTAAAAAAGTGCAAATGCAATGGGGCGACCTTAGTATTTAAGCGTTTTCGCCCTGTTTAATCACAGCCAATCCGTCTTTGACGATTGTTGGTTTTAATATAAAAATTGAATCTAAACTTCTCAAATTCAAAACACTTATTGTACTGACTAATGAAAAAATTAATAGATAAATATCCTAGAAATGGTTCATTTTGTTTTGACAATGACATTTTATACAAAAAGGATAACGTCTATTTGATGGATAACCATCGAATGGCGGCTTGGTGTTGGGCTAATCATATTGACGAACAAGAAAAGTATATAATTATTCATATTGACAAACACTTTGACACCTTAGGAAATCAAATAAAGGAATGGACAAGTCCAATAAAAAATGGACTTAAAAATTTAAGTCTCGATGAATATGATAAAATTGAATATCAGAAAAATGAATTTGAACGATATAAGATTTTTAGATGGGATAATTATATTCCCATTTTTCACCATTATTACTCTAATCAAATAACTGAATATGCTTTTTACACTCATAATCAAGGAGATATTCCGGCAGAATTAGAAAAGCACATTACACACTGCCCTTCGTATAATTTATTCAATTATTTATTTGACTGCTTTTCGGAATCAAATGAAAGACTAATAATAAATTTAGATATTGACTACTTCTTTTGTGGTAATCCAAATTATTTTATCCTTTTTTCAGATAACGCAATAAAAAGACTCATTAATGATATTTTCAAACTAGCTTCTGACAAGAAAAATATTTTGACAATTGCACTAAGTCCAGATTGTTGCGGCAGTTGGAAAAATTCAGTGAACTTTATACAAAAATATTTTGCTAGATATGACATAAAAATTGAATGAAGAATAAACTACAGGCTGCTAACACAGTACATATTGCAGGGCGGGGTTCGGTGGTACGCCAACTGCGGATTCTCGTTTCGCAGTTCAGTCCTCGCGGACAAGAACGCTCTTCGAAATCCGCCCCGACAACATGTACCAACCGTTGTGCCTCATTGAATGAAACCATATAGCAATAAACTAAACGAATGAAGTCAGAAGTTTTTTTTACCAATATAAAAGACAAAATAATTGAGCATTTAAAAACGGCTGAATGTCAAATTATGGTTGCCGTTGCTTGGCTTACTGATGAAGATATTATTAGGATTTTATACCAACAAAGCGAAGCTGGAATTGAAGTGAAAGTTGTCATTAGCGATTCAAAAGAGAACTTTAAGAATACAGCTAATCTTAATAGATTTATAAAGAACGGAGGAAAACTTTTTGTTGCCACTAATAATTTTTTACATCACAAATTCTGTGTCATTGATAATTCGACAATTATTAATGGGTCATATAACTGGACATACTACGCAAGGAAAAATGAGGAAAATGTAATTGTTATGTCCCTTGATAAAGACAATTACGATGATGAGAAAATGCTAAAACAATTTCAAGCCAAACTTAATTTCTTTTGTTCGAAACTTTCGGTTTTTGTTGATAGCAAAGATTGTTTAGACAGCTTTAAGGAAACAGGAAAAGACACCGCTTTCGTTTTAGCCCAACTTGACGAAGAGGAGATATTACTGCGAAAAGAATTGGAAGATGCCGTAAGAAAATCAATTGACGAAGCATTATCATTAAAAATTCCAATTTCCCAAATGATTCTTGAAAGAATGAATTTAGATGGTGGAGGTGTTGAATTTATTAAACGAATATTACACGATGAAATATCTTCAGGAGAAATGAAATCAGGTTTCAAGAAACTTGCAGAACCAATACCTCATAGAGTTGATTTATCCTTAGAATACCTTGTGTCAAGACCTAAATTTGAAAAGTTATTTACGGAGAAAGAAATTAACTTTTGTAAAAAATTGATGGAAAAATATAAGCTTTAAAGTGAGAAAAATAAACCCCCGCTCCCGCGCGATTGCATCGCGTGGTTTATCAACAGGAATTATAAAAGAATTTTCTAATTTCAGGCATTCCTGAAAATGCATTGTTTCATGAGCCGTAATTACAAATTTCTGAATCCTGATGGTGTATATTTCATAAGCTTTGCGGTAGTAGAATGGCTTGATGTTTTTACACGAAACGAATACAAAACGATTTTAATTGACAGTTTGCGTTATTGTCAACAGAAAAAAGGGATGGAAATATTTGCATGGTGTATCATGACAAACCATGTGCATTTAATTTTCAGAAGTGCCGGTGAGCAAAAACCTGAGTTACTGATTGGAGATTTTAAACGGTTTACCAGTAAGGCGATTGTTAACGCAATTATTGAAAATCCACGGGAGAGCAGAAAAGAATTTTTACTGGAGCAATTTTTGAAAGCAGGCAATAAATCTTCGAATGTAGATAAATACCAATTCTGGCGACATGACAACCATCCCATAGAATTGTGGAGTAATAAAGTTATCGATGAAAAAATTGATTACATTCACAATAATCCGGTTGAAGAAGGATTGGTTTTCAGTGCACAGGATTATTTATACAGCAGTGCAGCAGATTATGCGGGAGAAAAAGGAGTTTTGGAGAATGTTATTGTTGTTAAGTAGTGCCACGCGATGCAATCGCGCGGTAGCGGGGGGCAAATTTTAAAATACCATAAATCATGAATAATAGATTTCATATTTTAGTTTTATTTCTTTCTTTTTCAATGATTTCCTTTGCACAAGATGGAAATCTGAATAAGATTAACGAAGTAAATTATGCCGTCACTCAAGTAATTGAACAAAAAAATGGTCAAAACATTGGAACTGCTTCTGGATTTTTCTATAAAAATAAAAATATAGAATACTTAATAACAAATAGACATGTTGTACTTGACTCCTTAAAATCTCATTTTCCAGATAAGCTACAACTAAAAACTCATGCTGATAAAAACAATCTATCAGATAATTACATTATTGAAATTGTGCTATTTGATAACAATGGCAAAAGACTTTGGCTTGAACACCCAGATTATTATAATAAGAAATGCGATATAGTTGCAATACCCCTCACTCAAAAAACATTATTAGGAACAAACTATAATGATTTTATTAAATCAAAAATAAACACATTTTCTGCTGACATTCAACTTCTTGATAAAAATATCCAATCATTTGGAAACGCTATTGTTATTGGATATCCATTAGGAAATTCTGACGTTTCCAACAATTTACCAATATATAGAAACGCTATGATAGCATCAGAATATGGAATAAATTTCAATGGCAGAGAGTGTTTTTTGATTGATGCAAGGTTACATAAAGGCACAAGTGGTAGCCCTGTTATAAATTCTCCTAATAACATACTTATTGAAAATGGACAGTCAATTCATTCTGCTGCTCCAATATTGTTAGGAATTCTTTCTGCAGGAAATGAAGAATTAGGATTAAATTTTGTGTGGTATCCATACTTAATTGACGAAATTATTAATAATAAAAAAAACATGCCCTAATAAGTAGGACTCTGAGCGGTCGACACGACCCAGCCCCTTGCTGGCGCGGGGTGCAAACCGTGCCTTGCCCCGCAAGGGCAAAGAATTTTTTGCTTTTTCAAAGCAAGACACAGGTTGCAAGCTGAACCTTCGGGGCTGTGAAAGCAGGGTAAAATGGAAAATCAACTGTAAGTTGTTGATTTCTCACAATCGTTTAATTAAGGAATTATCTAATTTTGCATTTTTATTTACTTGATTGTAAACTTAATGAAAGCTGAATTA
>JAHRWO010000331.1 GCA_019105125.1 Flavobacterium sp. | reverse complement strand
ATTAATTCATAAAAAAATGGAGCAAATTTATATTATAATGTTAATTGCATTAGCCATCCTTGCAATTACCGATTTGATGGTAGGAGTAAGTAATGATGCAGTTAATTTCTTAAACTCAGCTATTGGTTCAAAAGCGGTTTCGTTTAAAACTATTATGATTGTAGCGAGTTTAGGTGTTGCTGTTGGAGCCCTTTATTCTAACGGTATGATGGAAATTGCACGAAACGGAATTTTTACGCCAAGTATGTTCAGTTTCAACGATGTAATTATTATCTTTTTAGCAGTAATGATTACCGATGTATTGTTACTTGATGTGTTTAACACCTTAGGACTTCCAACATCAACAACAGTTTCTGTAATCTTCTCTTTGTTAGGAGCTTCGGTGGTTTTGGCTGTGTACAAAGTGTATGTTTCTGATGGTAACTTCGGCGCATTAGGGAACTATATCAATACAGAAAAAGCTTCAGAAATTGTATATAGTATTTTGCTTTCTGTTGCCTTGTCATTTGCTCTTGGTTCGTTAGTGCAATATGTATCAAGGTTAATTTTTACCTTCCATATCGAAAAAAGATATAAATATGTGGCGGCACTTTTTGGTGGAGTTGCCATGACAGCAATTACTTTTTTCATTTTGGTAAAAGGATTAAAATCAATCACATTTGTGCCTTCTGAAGTAAAAGACTTTATTAAAGAAAGTCCATTTACAATTATAGCTTATTCATTGGTTTTATGGACAATTGTTTGTCAATTACTAATAAGTGTTTTTAAATACAGTGTTTTTAAATTTATTATTATTGTTGGTACTTTTGGATTAGCACTTGCTTTTGCAGGAAATGATTTAGTAAACTTCATTGGTGTGCCAATTGCAGCTTACCAAGCTTATGAAATTTGGGCTGCACCTGGTCAAACTTTAGGGGCAACTGAATTCATGATGTCTGGGTTAGAGAAAGAAAATTTACCAGCTCCTTTCATCTTTTTGGCATTGGCTGGATTAGTAATGGTTTACACCTTATGGACATCTAAGAAAGCAAAGTCGGTTATTGAAACAGAACAGAACTTATCAAGACAAGGAGAAGGAAACGAAAAATATAATGCTAATACACTTTCAAGAAACATTGTAAGAGGATTCATGTATCTTGGAAATATTATTAGTTTCATTTTACCAAAATCACTTCAGAAGAAATTAGACGCTCAATTTGTTCAACCTGAATATACAGGAAAAAGAGATGAACAACCTATGTTTGACATGGTTCGTGCATCAGTAAATTTAATTGTTGCATCGGTTTTAATTTCGATAGGGACTTCAATGAAATTACCATTATCAACAACTTATGTTACATTCATGGTGGCAATGGGTTCGTCTTTCGCTGATAGAGCTTGGGATAGAGAAAGTGCTGTTTATCGTGTAGCTGGAGTTTTCAATGTAATTGGTGGTTGGTTTGTAACGGCTTTAGCGGCATTCTTATCATCTGCAATTATTGCTTATGTGTTATTCATTGGTGAGGTGTTTGCGTTCTTTGCTTTCATGATTATTGTGGCAATTTTCTTCTACAGAAGTAACCAAATTCACAAAAAGAAAGTTAAAGAAGAAGAGGAAATTAAGAAATTAAGAAAAGAAGACATCGTAACATTAAAAGAAATGATTACAGAAAGTTCTTCTCAAATTTCTAAAGTGTTAAGAAAAACTAGCGCCTTATATTCAAATGTTGTTGATAATTTAGGTTTACAAGATTTGGCGAAACTGAAAGAGAATAAAAAGTCGCTTAAAAAACTTGAAAAAGAGATTGATGAGTTAAAAAGTAATGTTTTCTACTTCATCAAGAATTTGGATGAAAATTCGGTTGAAGCAAGTAAGTTCTATATTTTAATTTTAGGGTATTTACAAGATATGGTTCAGTCAATCGACTTTATTACGACTAGCAGTCATGCCCATGTGAATAACAATCACAAGAAATTAAAATTCAATCAAATTAGAGATCTTAAAACCGTTGATACGCAGTTGCAAGAATTGTTCGGTCGTTTAGAAGAGAGTTTCACTACAGAAGATTTTTCTAAATTAGATGAAATTCTTAGAGATAAAACTGTATTCTTAAATACAGTTTCAGAATTAATCACGAAACAAATCGCAAGAATCAGAACTACTGAAACTAGTCCGAAAAACAGCAAACTTTACTTTGCACTTCTTTTAGAAACTAATGATTTAATTAAAGCAATTATGAATTTGCTAGAATTATTCAAGGAGTTTAATCAGCAGAATAAAAAGTAATTGTAATATTAATAAAAAAACGGAGTTTATCTCCGTTTTTTTATTTCCTAATTTACTGAAGTGCTAATAAAGATTCTAAATATTTTCGATCATTTGAAAGCCGTGGAACTTTATTTTGTCCGCCTAATTTATCTTGTTGCTTTAACCAATCATAAAATAGATTTTCTCTGGCTACATTTAACACTAACGGATTTAATGTCATATTGTTATAGCGTTTGGCTTCGTAATCCGAATTGACACTTTGAAGATTTTCATCTAAAGCCTTTCTGAAATTTTCAATGTTATCTGGTTTGGTTTTAAATTCAATAATCCATTCGTGAGCTCCTTTTTGTTTTTCACTCATAAAAATAGGAGCAACCGTATAATCCATAATTTCACAATTGAATTCTTTACAAGTTTTAGTTAGAGCTGTATCGGTATTTTCAACCATCAATTCTTCACCAAAAACGTTGATGTGATGCTTGGTTCTTCCGGTTACTTTAATTCGGTAAGGGCTTAAAGAAGTAAAGCGAATCGTGTCACCAATTAAATAACGCCACAAACCCGAATTTGTCGTAATTACCAATGCATAATTCTTATTCAATTCTACTTCATTCAGTCGAATAACACGTTGGTTTAGTGTTCCAAATGTATCCATTGGAATGAATTCGTAGAAAATTCCGTAATCTAACATCAGTAACAATTCGTTCGAATCATTTTGGTCTTGAATCGCAAAAAAGCCTTC
>JAHRWO010000292.1 GCA_019105125.1 Flavobacterium sp. | reverse complement strand
AAAGGGAAGAAATGGCATCCTGAAAAACCTTACGGCATGACATTAATTCCTGGAGGAGCTTTTATTATGGGTAAATCAGATGACGATTTAGCTAATGTTCAAGACGCGCCAACAAAAACTGTTACTGTTCGTTCTTTTTACATGGATGAAACGGAAATTACTAATAGTGAGTACCGTCAGTTTGTGGAGTGGGTTAAAGACTCAACAATCAGAACAAGACTAGCTATTATAGCTGATGAGCAAGGAAAAAAAGCAGGTGATGGTGTAGGTAATTACGCTTTCGCGGATGTAGATCCAGCTAAAATGACTCCATACGATAAATATATGTATGACAATTATTATAGCATTGGAACAGATGATGACATTTACGCAAAAAGAAAATTAAACAAAAAAGCTAAATTAATCAAAGAACCAAGTAAATATCCAGATGAATTTTATGTTGAGGTAATGGATTCTATGTATTTGCCAGAATCTGAATCTTATAATGGATTAAAAACAATCGATGCTTCTAAACTTAAATTTAAATACAATCAAGTAGATTTAAATAAAGCGGTTAAGAAAAAAGGTCGTAAAGGATTTTATGAAGATGCACCTGCTATTGAAATCTATCCTGATACAACAGTATGGATTAAAGACTTTGCATATTCTTACAACGAGCCTATGCATAATGATTACTTTTGGCATCAAGCTTATGGTGATTATCCAGTTGTAGGGGTGTCATGGAATCAAGCAAAAGCTTTTTGTGCTTGGAGAACTATGTACAAAAATGCCTATATCAAAAAGAAAAAAGGTAGAGATCAAGTAAATTCTTTCCGTTTGCCTATTGAAGCGGAGTGGGAATATGCAGCTAGAGGTGGAATAGAAGGAGGAACTTATCCTTGGGGTGGGCCTTACTCTAAAAATGACAGAGGTTGTTTCTTAGCTAACTTTAAACCGAACAGAGGAGATTATGCGGCTGATGGTGCTTTGTATACTGTAGAAGCTAAATCTTTTGAGCCAAATGATTTCAATTTATACAACATGGCAGGTAACGTAGCAGAATGGACAGAAAGTTCTTATTATGCAGAAGCATATGAGTTTGTTTCAACTATGAATCCTCACGTTGCAGACAAAAATAACAAGAGAAAAGTTGTTCGTGGAGGTTCTTGGAAGGATGTAGCTTATTATTTGCAGGTAAGTACTCGCGATTATGAGTATGCAGACTCTGCAAGAAGTTATATTGGATTCAGAACAGTGCAAGATTACATGGGTAAAGAAGCAACAGGTACAGCACCAAGATAATTTAACCAATTTTTATATTTTAACTTAACTAACTAAAATTTTATTTATTATGGCAATTTTAAGCAAAAAAATGATGGGATTCCTTTATGGAATGGGAGCGGCAGTAGTAATCGTTGGAGCATTATTCAAATTAATGCACTGGCCAGGAGCAGGACCTATGCTTGTAGTTGGATTATTAACAGAGGCATTGATTTTCGCTTTGTCTGCATTTGAACCAGTAGAAAAAGATTTAGATTGGTCATTAGTTTACCCTGAGTTAGCTGGTGGAGAAGCTAAACCAAAAGATAAAAAAACTGAGAATCCAACAGAAGCCCAAGGGTTATTGTCTCAAAAATTAGATGCTATGTTGAAAGAAGCTAAAATTGACGGTGAGTTAATGGCTAGCTTAGGTAATAGTATTAAAAACTTTGAAGGAGCTGCTAAATCAATTTCTCCAACTGTTGACGCTATGGCAGGACAAAAGAAATATGCTGAAGAAATGTCTACAGCTGCAGCTCAATTAGAAGCATTAAATAACTTATACAAAATTCAATTAGAAAGTGCTGATAAAAATGCACAGGCTAATCAAGAAATTGCTGAAAATGCAGCAAAATTAAAAGAGCAAATGCAATCAATGACTTCAAATATTGCGTCTTTAAATGCAGTATATGGAGGTATGTTATCTGCTATGAGTAACAGAGGATAATTAGTTTTATCATTAAATATTTTATTAATTACAAAACTAATTTAGAAAAATGGCAGGAGGAAAATTAACCCCTAGACAGAAGATGATTAACCTGATGTATTTGGTTTTCATCGCAATGTTAGCATTAAATATGTCAAAAGAAGTTTTAACTGCTTTTGGAAACTTTAATGATAAATTTACTGAATCAAATAAATTAACGGATCAATCTAATGCTACTTTATTGAGTGCTTTACAAACTAAAGCGACTGATGAGCCAGCTAAATATGCTGAGCCTGCAAAAAAAGCAAAAGAAGTTGAAAAGATTTCAAAAGATTTCGTAGCATTCCTAGAAACGGTTAAAGCTGAAGTTACTGAAGGAATTGAACCAGATGAAAATGGTAAATTGCCTTTTGAAGCTATGGACAAGTCTACAATCGACGAAAAATGGTTTCAAGGTGATGGTTATAGCCCAAGAGGAACAGAAATTGTTTCTAAGATTGACAAATATGTAGCAGATATCAAAAAAGTATTAGGAACTGATGTTAAATACATACCTTTTATTAAAGAACTTGAGAAAAAATTCTCAACTGCTGATATTACAAATAGAGAAGGTGTTAAACAAAAGTTTTTAGACTATAAAACAAAAGGTTTCCCTGCGATTTCTACATTAACTTTATTAACCGCAATGCAGAATGATGTTAAAACTACTGAAGCTGGAGCTTATAATTTGTTTTTAGGTAATGCTTTACAATCAGCCGCTTCTATGAAAAACTTCCAAGCGATTGTTGTTTTAGATAAGAACGCTTATTTTCAAGGGGAAACAGTTACAGGAAAAGTTGTATTAGGTCGTTATGATGCTAACACTGTACCAACTTCTTTCGATGGTCCTGGAAAAATTGAAAATGGTCAAGCTGTAATTTCAACGACTGCAGGATCAATTGGAGAACAAAAAATTTCTGGTAAATTCGGTTTCTTAGAAGATGGTAAAGAAATTCCATTAAGCTTCGAAGGTACTTACGTTGTTGTACCAAGACCAAACCAAGCAATCATTTCTGCTGATAAAATGAACGTTGTTTACCGTGGTGTTCCTAACCCAATCTCTATTTCTGTTCCTGGTATAGCTTCTAACAAAGTGAATGCTAGTGCTCCAGGGATGTCAAAAGTAGGTGATGGTAAATTTATGTTAAAGCCAGGATCTGGTAGTGAAGTTAAAATTAACGTTTCTGCTACTATGCCTGATGGTAAAGCAATGTCAAGTTCACAAGTATTTAGAATCAAAGGTTTGCCTGCTCCTACAGGAAAAGTAGGTGGTTCTGAAAAGAATAAAGGACCTAAATCTAACTTAGAAGTTTGTACAGTTACTGCTGTTATGGAAGATTTCGATTTCCCTGTTACAGTAAATGTAACTCAATTTAATATCAAAGTTCCTGGCCAGCCAACTGTAGTTGTTAATGGTAACAAAATGGATTCAAGAGCTAGAGCGGTTATTGCTAAAGCTTCTAAAGGAGATTTAGTTGTTATTTCTGACATTAAAGCGAGTTTTATTGGAATCGATCAAATGGCTAAGAAAGTTTCAACTTGTACTTACGAAATACAATAATTTAAACAAATTTGTGTTTATGTTATAAACCAAATAAAAATAGAATAAAATGAATTGGAGAAATAGTATTGCAATTTTAACATTAGTCTTAAGCACTTCTACATTTGCTCAGTCTAATCTGTTAAATGCAAAAACACCAGATCAAATTGGTAAAAAAACGGAAGCTGAATTAAATGCTGATAACGACAAACCATTACCTTATGGATATGTGCATGACAGAGATATCTTAATGGGTAAACGTATTTGGGAAATAATTGATCTTGACGAAAGAGTGAATTTTCCTCTATACTTTCCTGTTGAAGGTGACGTTATGACTTCTCCTGACAGAAGACCTTTATATAATGTTCTAGTAAGTGCTATTAAAGAGGGTAAAATTACTGAAGTTTATGATTCAAGTTATTTTACTACAAAAAAATCACTTAAAGACATTCAATCTTCTTTAACCAAAACCGATACTACAGATGTTGGTCGTGAACAAATGAATGAAGACATTGAGGCTTACAGAAGTGGTAAATTAAAAATTTCACCAGAGTACATCGTTACTACTGAAATTGAAGCCGATGACGTTGATGCTTATAAAATTGTAGGATATTGGTATTTCGACAAAAGACAAGGGGAATTAAAATACCGTTTATTAGGTATTTGTCCTGTTGTTCCAGATGTTTATGAAATGGACAACCCAAATCCAGAAATGGTAGAGTTATTCTGGGTGTATTTCCCAGCATCACGAGATGTTTTACACAAAGCTAAAGCATTTAATGATAGAAATTCTGCGATGCCATTTACTTTTGATCATTTGTTAAACGCACGTCGTTTTAGCGGTGTAATTTATTTAGAAGAGAATGTATATGGCGATCGTAAAATCGCTGAATACATGAAAGAAAATGCACAAATGCAGTTATTAGAATCGGATCGAGTTAAAGAGAAAATTCGTGACTTTGAACAAGATATGTGGAATTATTAATAGTATTTCTCCAATTTCATTTAAAAAACTCTTACCATTTGGTAAGAGTTTTTTAATTTTACAACATGATAGATTATATAATTGTTGGTAGTGGTCTTGCTGGAATTTCATTCGCTGAAATCGCTTTAAAGGCTTCTAAAAGTATTCTTGTTTTTGATAATAATTCACAACCTTCTTCAAGAGTTGCTGGTGGTTTGTACAATCCTGTAGTTTTAAAACGTTTTAGTGAAGTTTGGAAAGCTAAAGAACAATTAGAATTTGCATTTCCCCTTTATGAGGATATACAAGAAAAGTTAAACGTTGTTTTCGATTATAAAATCCCTATTTTAAGAAAGCTAGCTTCTATCGAAGAACAAAACAATTGGTTTCAAGCCGCAGATAAACTTAATTTAGCCTCTTTTCTAAACCCAATTTTAGTCAATAAAAAGTATAAATTTATTGAATCACCCTTTCATTATGGATTAGTAAATGAAACAGGTTATTTAGATATTAACACTTTGATAATTTCCTATCTCGATTATCTTAAAAGTATACAATCTCTATCTGCAGATACCTTTGACTATAACGAAATTAATTTTTTTGAAAATTATATGGTTTATAAAGGAGTTAAAGCCAAACATATTGTTTTTTCAGAAGGTTTTGGTTTGCATAGTAACCCTTTCTTTAATGATTTGCCACTAGATGGTACAATGGGTGAGTTACTCATCATAAAAGCTCCTAATCTTGATTTGGATGTAGTAATTAAATCTAGTGTTTTTATCCTACCTATCGGAAATGATTTGTTTAAAGTAGGAGCTACTTATAATTGGAAAGATAAAACAAATACTCCTACAGAAGAAGGAAAACAAGAGTTGGTAGAAAAGTTGAAAGAAATAATTTCTTGTGATTTCGAAATAGTACAACATTTTGGAGGTGTTCGTCCCACAGTTAAAGATAGAAGGCCTTTAGTAGGAACGCATCCAATTCATCAGCAACTACATGTTTTAAATGGCTTAGGCACGCGTGGTGTTATGCTAGGTCCTTTTTTAGCGAATCAATTGTTTCAACATATTGAAAATAAAATACCACTTGACAAAGAAATTGATATTGCTAGATGTTATAAAAAAAACCGAAACTAATTTGTTTCGGTTTTTAATTTATCGAATAGTAGGTTTGTTTTTGTCTTCAATATGTTCTTTCCAATTTTTGTCGTAAGTAATAAACATATTAATCCAAATATTTCTGGAAAGTCTCATAATTACTGGCATAAAAACAACCAAGGTAATAATAATCACAATAAAGTTATTAATTAAACTCTTCTCTCCAACGAAGAAATAAGTAATGATGAAAGCGGCTACACCAAAAGCAATTCCAAGTGCATAACTCACATACATAGCACCATAAAAGAACGATGGTTCCATTTTATATTTTGTACCACAGTGATTGCATTTTTCATGCATTTTGTAAACATTCATAACATTATACGGATTTTTGTCTAAATACATGCTTTCTTCATGACATGTTGGACAACTTCCTGTTAAAATACTATTTAATATGGATCCTTTTTTTAACATTTGCAAAATATTTTACACAAAGGTACAATAACATATAATTTCTTGTGTAACAATTATTACAAATATAAATTAGTTTAAGATGAATTTAAGTTTTTAGTGTAAACTTTTAAACCCATAATACTTTTAAACTTATAAACTTTTTAAATGCTAAACATACATAATTTATCGGTTTCATTTGGTGGAACTTATCTTTTTGAGGAAGTTACTTTCAGATTGGGTTCTGGAGATAGAGTAGGGCTTGTAGGGAAAAATGGTGCAGGTAAGTCAACCATGTTAAAAATGCTTGCTGGTGATTTTAAGCCTGATAGTGGCACTATCGCTACCGAAAAAGAAGTAAAAATCGGATTTCTTCGTCAAGATATTGATTTTGTTAAAGGACGTACGGTTTTAGAAGAAGCCTACATGGCTTTCGAAGAAATTAAACGTGCCGAATTCAGAATTGATGAAATCAATCACCAGTTAGCCACAAGAACCGATTACGAAAGTCAGGAATACTCCGATTTGATTGAGGAGTTGAGCGATGTTACACATCATTATGAAGTTTTAGGAGGTTATAATTATGTAGGAGATACCGAGAAAATCCTTTTAGGTTTAGGATTTAAACGGGAAGAATTCAACAATCAAACCGATACTTTTTCGGGTGGATGGAGAATGCGTATCGAACTAGCAAAATTATTACTACAATCAAACGACATTCTTCTTCTAGATGAGCCTACCAACCACTTAGATATAGAAAGTATCATTTGGTTAGAAGGTTTTTTAAGAAATTTTACCGGTGTTGTTGTAATCGTGTCTCACGATAAAATGTTTTTGGATAACGTTACGAATCGTACCATTGAAATTTCTTTAGGTAAAGCATACGATTTCAATAAACCGTATTCAGAATATTTAGTGTTGCGTCAAGAAATTCGTGAAAAGCAATTAGCTACTCAAAAAAATCAAGCCAAAAAAATCGAAGAAACCGAAAAACTAATCGAGAAATTCCGTGCTAAAGCCTCTAAAGCTTCAATGGCTCAGTCTTTAATTAAGAAATTAGATAAAGTAGAACGCATCGAAGTAGATGAAGATGATAATTCGGTGATGCATATTTCGTTTCCCGTTTCTCAAACTCCAGGTCGTGTTGTAATCGAAGCCGAACATGTAACCAAAGCTTACGGTGATAAAGTGATTCTAAAGGACATTTCACTTTTAGTAGAACGGGGTAGTAAAATTGCATTTGTAGGTCAAAACGGTCAAGGAAAATCTACTTTTATCAAAGCCATCGTAAACGAATTCGAATACGAAGGAATCATCAAACTCGGACATAACGTACAATTAGGGTATTTTGCTCAAAATCAAGCAGAATATTTGGATGGCGAAAAAACCTTGTTAGACACCATGCTAGAAGCGGCAACTGATACCAATCGCTCTAAAGTGCGCGACATGTTGGGGGCGTTTTTATTCCGTGGTGATGATGTGGAGAAAAAAGTAAAGGTGCTTTCTGGAGGTGAGCGAAATCGTTTGGCGCTTTGTAAATTGCTTTTACAGCCAATAAATGTTCTGGTAATGGACGAGCCAACAAACCACCTAGATATTAAGTCTAAAAACGTCTTAAAAGCTGCTCTACAGCAATTCGAAGGTACCTTATTGTTGGTTTCGCACGACCGTGATTTCTTACAAGGAATGTCCAATATTGTGTACGAATTCAAGGATCAAAAAATCAAAGAATATTTGGGCGATATCAATTTCTTCCTAGAACAAAGAAACGCAACCAACATGCGCGAAATTGAGAAAAAAGAAACAGAAGTAAAAACGAATGTACCTAAAGAAATCAAAACTATTTCCTACGAAGATCAAAAAAAGGCAAAAGGACTTCAAAATAAATTAAGCAAAATCGAAAGCCAAATACAACAACTAGAAAAAGACATCCAAGCCGACGATAAGGCGTTAGCAACTCATTACGACAAACATGCTGAAGATGCTAATTTCTTTGCTGCTTACGAAAAAAAGAAAAAGGAATTGGAGCAATTACTTGAAGATTGGGAAAGTGTTCAACTCGAAATTGAAGTTCTGAATTCTTAATTTTAGAGCCTTTTTCCAGCTATTCGTTGCAAGTTTTTGTCAAAAAAATAAGTTTTGTAAGCGATAAAAAGAGCTTCTTAGGTCGCTTTTTTATCGCAACAAAACTAAAATTTTTTCAACAAAAAGCTTTTCACTGCTATCTGGGGCAAGTTACCAGAATTTTGAGGTAGTCTAGTGTATTTTTATTTAAAAGGAAACATGTGGTAATTTTTTCTTAATCGTTTCAATTTTCAGATTCAATTGAGCTAAAAATTTCTGATGACTTTCCGTATTCGGATTAAACGGACGATGCGCCAATCCTTTTTGAATGGCATCCACTTCTTCCATCAATTTTGCTGCCGATTCCGATATGTAATGTTCATAAAAGCGCAACCAAATATAATCAATTGCAGTTTGATTCGGATGCAACATATCTTCAGCATAAAAACGATAATCGCGCAATTCGTCCATCATAATTTCGTAAGAAGGAAAATAGTTACGATTCTGATTTGTCACTTCGAGCGAAGTCGAAAATTTCTTATTCAAAATCGAATGAATTGCTGCAATCAAATGCACTTTACTCAAGGTGTTTTCGATAAAACCATCCTTTATATGCCGCACAGGTGAAACCGTAAAAATAAAATGACAATTTGGATTTACAGAATGGATTAATAAAATAATATTTTGTAAACTTTTTTCGGTTTGTTCAATCGAAAGTAATTCTTTCGTAAATTGTTTTTGCGGCACTTTATGACAATTGGCAACAATTTCATGGGTTTCAATATTGCTGTAAACCCATGAAGTCCCTAATGTAATAATACAATGTGTTAATGCAGCAATATGGCGATGTGTTGATTCTAAAATCGAATTCAAATGACTCAAAAATAGGTCTTTATCTGGATTTGATAATTCGGAATGCACTTCATAACAATGCCATAATTCATTGTGAAAAAAAATGTCGTTTTCGGTAAA
>JAHRWO010000191.1 GCA_019105125.1 Flavobacterium sp. | reverse complement strand
CCAATTCGTTGCTGGACAATACGTAAACTTAAAAATCACGCTTGACGGACAAGAAATTAGAAGAGCGTATTCGATTTGTTCTTCTCCAAAAAGTGGCGAATTACGAATTGCTGTTAAAGCTATCCAAAATGGTTTCTTCTCCAAGTTTGCCAATGAAAAATTAGCGGTTGGAAATGTAATCGAAGTAGGAACTCCAGAAGGAAAATTCACTTTCGAACCAAAAGCAGAACGTCAGAAAAATTACGCCGCTTTTGTAGCTGGAAGCGGAATTACACCTGTATTTTCAATCTTAAAATCAGTTTTAGAAGAAGAGCCAAACAGTACTTTTGTTTTGGTTTACGGAAATAAATCAGAAAAAGACACCATTTTCCACAACCAATTACATGATTTGCAATTACAATATGTTGGGCGTTTGTTTGTACAATATGTTTACAGTCAATCTACTGCTGATAATGCTTTGTTTGGCAGAATTGATAAATCAACGGTAAATTTCATCTTGAAAAACAAACATGCTGAAATGGAATTCTCAAAATTCTATTTGTGTGGCCCAGAAGAGATGATTAATTTGGTTTCAGATTCGTTAAAAGAAAATAACGTTTCAAGTTCTGATATTAAATTCGAATTGTTTTCTACTTCATCAAACGAAGGGGAAACTGTTGCAAACGCTGATGGTCATACTAAAATTTCGATTTTAGTTGATGATGAAGAAACGACTTTCGAAATGAGTCAAAAACAAACCTTATTAGAAGCGGCTTTAAAACAAGGCTTGGATGTTCCATATTCTTGTCAAGGTGGTATTTGCAGCAGTTGTATTTGTAGAATTACAGAAGGTGAAGCGGTCTTGAAAAAGAACCAAATTTTAACCGATGCTGAAATTGCGGAGGGTTTAACTTTGGCTTGTCAAGCACATCCTACAACAGCTACGATTAAGATAGATTTTGATGATGTTTAATCTTTAAGATTCCAATTAAAAATACAAATTCCAATTTTATCTAGGTAAGATTGGAATTTATTTTTTCAATAACTTGAGTTGGCAAAATCGTTCGCATTACTTCTTCATAACCTTCCACTTTTTTGTTTCCGTAAATAGAAGTTGGTAATAAGGGATATTGAGTTCTATCTGAAGTCAAACAAAAATCATCAGGTTGATTGAACGGTTTAAAACCGGCATAAGGATGCGTTGCTCCCCAAAGTGTAATTACTTTTACGCCCAACATCGCAGCAATATGTGCATTTCCAGAATCCATGGAAAGCATGATATCTAAATTGGAAATTACTTCTAATTCTTGTTTGAATTTTAGTTTTCCAGCTAAAACGATTACGTTATCATGTTGGTTTTGCAATTGATTCAGTAATTGAATTTCTTTATCGCCACCGCCAAATAAGAAGATTTTTTGATTTTTATTTTCAGATAAACCAGCAATTACTTCTTGCATTAAATCCAAAGGATAAACTTTACTTTCATATTGTGCAAAAGGCGCAATTCCAATCCAATTTTGATTTTTAGCTCCTGTAATTGATAGGATTTCTTTCGACAAAATAGCTTTGTAAGGAAATTGCGGATTCGTTAAATCAATTGAAAATCCGAGTTGCTTGAATGTATCCAGATGTCGTTCCACCATGGATTTCACTGGAGCAAAAACTTTGTTAGTTAAACTAGTTAAGGCTTTCTTTTCAGCTCTTCCTTTATCAGTTGCTAAGACTTTTTTTCCGCTTAAAGCAAATAATATTCGCACTATTTTAGAACGAAGTACATTGTGTAAATCGGCAACCACATCAATGTTTAATTTTCGTAAATCGGAATATAAGCGAAGTAAACCTAAGAAACCTTTGTGACGTTCTTTCAAATCCACACCAAAGAAATTCACATTCGGAATTTCGTCAAAAAAAGGTTGAAAAAAAGGTCTGGAAACTACTGTAATTTTTACTTCGGGATATTGCAAAACTAAGGCTCTCAACACAGGAACTGTCATTGCGACATCACCCATGGCTGAGAGCCTTATTACCAATATGTGTTTTGGTTTAGACATCAATTTGATGACTATTTTTTATTCTGATACAACACTGGATTCAACTCCTCGTCGTTGTACATTTTCATTTGTTTGTACACTTTCATGTATTTGTCACCATTAGCAATATCAGTCAATAATTCGCTAATTGAAGTAAACATATCATTTTTTTGGTCTAACAAAACATTCAATTTTTCTTGACATTTTGCTCTGTGTTCAGCCGTTGCTTCTGCACGAGTTGCTTCTTCGTTCATGTGGTAAATTTTCAAAGCTAAAATCGACAAACGGTCAATTGCCCAAGCTGGACTTTCGGTGTTGATTTTTGCATTTGGTTTTACTTGAACATCTTTGTATTTATCCAAGAAATAACTGTCGATGTATTCCACCATATCCGTACGAACTTGGTTTGAAGCATCAATTTTACGTTTTAAATCTAAAGCTGCAACTGGATCAATATTTGGATCACGAACGATATCTTCATAATGCCATTGCACGGTATCTACCCAGTTTTTTGCAAACAACAAATATTCAATTGACCCTTTTTCATAAGGATTTACAACCGGTTGATACACATCGTCAATAATGTGATACGTTTTGATACTTTGTTCAAAAATGGGAAATGCAAATTCAGCAAACATAATATTCGTTTTTAAGTGAATACAAAAATAAGGTTTTTTTGTACTTTTAGCCTGAAATTTAAAAGAAAATCCAATGCACATTCATTATATCTCAGAACAAAACAGTATTCTTAATCATTTTTTAGCGCAAATTCGCGATGTAAACATCCAAAACGACAGCATGCGCTTTAGAAAAAATATTGAGCGTATTGGAGAAATAATGGCTTACGAATTAAGTAAAACACTTGATTACAAAAACATTGATGTGCAAACACCATTAGGAATTAAACACACTACAACTATTGCAGAACCTGTAGTTTTATGTTCAATTTTACGTGCTGGTTTAGCTTTACATCAAGGTTTTATGAGCTTTTTTGATAATGCAGAAAACGGATTTGTTTCGGCTTATCGTCATCATTATGACA
>JAHRWO010000173.1 GCA_019105125.1 Flavobacterium sp. | reverse complement strand
AATTCTGTATCTCAAGAAATTTTTAAAATTGAAACAGAAAACTATTACTCAAATATTCTTGTTGAAGATGAAAATATATTAATAGTAAATAGAAGAAAGGTAGACAGTTTAAATCTTGAGTTCAAGATATCTTCTTCTTTTGAAAAAGCTATTAAAAAATATTTATGACAGAAATAATACAAATGAAATTGTTATAATTTTAAAAAAAGATGAAAATAATGATTACAAACTCTCACAACTTATATTTTTAAACAAAAAAGAAAAAATTAACATTCATAAAGGAACAGAAGACATCTATGATATTTATTTAAATGACTATAAAATTGAACCTGTCGTTTGTGAAAATTGTTTAAATGAAATCATAATATCAATTTACAAAAAAGCTCCTATTTTTCAATAGGAGCTTTTTTTTATAATTCATAATTTAATTACTCTTTCGCCGCTAAATAACGTTCCGCATCTAAAGCTGCCATACAACCTGTTCCCGCAGCCGTAATTGCCTGACGATATACATGATCTGCCGCATCACCAGCTACAAAAACACCCGGAACATTTGTTTTAGAACTTCCTGGAACATTTACAATATAACCAGTTTCGTCTAGCGTAATGTAATCCGCAAAAATATCTGTGTTTGGTTTGTGACCTATTGCTACGAAAAATCCAGTTGCTGGAATTTCTCTTGTTTCTCCTGTAGCTCTGTTTTTAACTTTAACTCCAGTAACTACTTGTCCGTCACCTAAAACTTCTTCCGTTTCGGTGTGCATTAAAATTTCGATGTTTTCAGTTTTTTGAACACGTTCAGCCATAATTTTAGAAGCTCTAAATTTATCGCTACGTACTAACATCGTTACTTTTTTACATAATTTAGATAAGTAATGTGCTTCTTCACAAGCGCTATCTCCTGCTCCAACGATTACAACTTCTTGGTTTCTATAGAAAAAACCATCACAAACGGCACAAGCTGAAACACCACCACCTAATTTTAAATAATGTTGCTCCGATTCTAATCCTAAATATTTAGCTGAAGCTCCAGTAGAAATAATTACCGTTTCTGCGTGAATTTCAATCGTATCATTAATCCAAACTTTATGAATAGGTCCAGAAAAATCTACTTTTGTAGCCCACCCATCGCGAATATCTGAACCAAAACGTTTTGCTTGCTCTTGCAACTGTACCATCATTTCTGGTCCGGTTACACCTTCAGGATAACCTGGAAAGTTTTCTACTTCATTAGTTGTTGTTAATTGACCACCTGGTTGTTGACCTTGATATAAAACTGGATTCATATTCGCTCTAGCCGCATAAATTGCTGCAGTATAACCTGCTGGACCAGAACCTATAATTAAACATTTTACTTTTTCGATTGTATCTGACATAACTTTTAATCTTTTAAGAGTAGCAAATGTAAGTTTTTAATTAAAATTATTTCTTAAAATTAGATTAGTTTTAATTATAAGTGTATAATTTTTGACAATAAAAAAACCTTCCTGAAGTTTCAAGAAGGTTTTGTCGGGGTGGCAGGATTCGAACCTGCGGCCTCCTGCTCCCAAAGCAGGCGCGATAACCGGGCTACGCTACACCCCGAATTTGTGAGTGCAAATATAGAACTAATTTCTATTGTTCCAAACAAATCAATTCTTTTTTTGAAATAAATTTTCACACCCATTTAACCTATATTTTTTTAGCACTAATTCCCTAAACTTTCTAACCAAAAACAAAAAACACTTAGAATATTATTTCTATTTTTGCTAAAATTAAACAAGACAACCTTTTATATGCTAATTATTGGAATTGCCGGAGGAACCGGAAGCGGAAAAACAACAGTTGTTCATCAGATTATGAATGAGTTACCTGCTACTGAAGTTGGTATTATTTCTCAAGACTCCTATTACAAAGAAACGCATCATTTAAGTTATGAAGAGCGTACTAAAATCAATTTTGATCATCCAAGAGCGATTGACTTTGAATTGTTAGTAGCGCATCTTAAAGATTTGAAAGCAGGAAAAACCATTGAACAACCTGTTTATTCTTTCGTAACTCACGACAGAACTGACGACAAGGTCATCACCCATCCAAGAAAAGTAATGATTGTGGAAGGTATCTTAATTTTGACTAATCCAGAATTAAGAGAGATGTTTGACATTAAAGTTTATGTACATGCCGATTCTGACGAACGATTAATTCGTCGTTTAAAACGTGATATTGCTGAACGTGGTCGTGATATGGAAGAGGTTTTGAATCGTTATCAAACCACTTTAAAACCAATGCACGAACAATTTATTGAGCCTACAAAGGCTTTTGCAGATATTATCATTCCAAATGACAAATATAACACGGTAGCTATCGATGTAGTGCGTGCCGTAATTAATCAAAGAATCGCATAATGAACAAAATCAAGAATTTAATTGCCAAATATCCGTTTTTAGCATTCGTAATGAATCGCTACGTTTTGGTATTAATTCTTTTTTCTGTTTGGATGCTTTTTTTCGATAATTACTCCTATTTAGAACATCGTGTTTTGGATAAAGAAATTGAAGAAATTGAAGATAATATTCAGTACTATAAAACTGAAATAAAAAAAGACAGCATAAAAATCAAAGAGTTGAAAAACGATGACCGTGTAGAAAAATACGCTCGCGAGAAGTATTACATGAAACGCGATAACGAAGACATCTACATCATCGAGTTTGAAGACGAAAAAAAAGCTGCTGCCGAAAAAACAACTAGTAACAATTAAATACATAATTCGTGGCTAACAACAATTTATTTTCCGATTTTGAAGCCGTTTCTTCTAAACAATGGAAGCAACAAATTCAATACGAACTAAAAGGTGCTGATTACAACGAAACTTTAGTTTGGGAAAGTCCGGAAGGCATTAAAGTGAAACCGTTTTATCACAATGATGAAACTGAGGTGAATTTGAATGCTATCACTCCTTCGAAACCCTTTGCTATTGTTCAAAATATTTTTGTTCACGATTTAAAAAAATCGAATGCTCGTGCGTTAGAAACATTACAAAGAGGAGCAGAAAGTGTTCGTTTTACTTTAGAAAATGATGCCGTTTCCATTGACGAGTTGATACAAAATCTTCCTTTAGAAAATGTGAATTATTATTTCAGTTTACCATTTCTTTCTGTAGAATTTTCGAATAAAATCAATGAATTTGCTTCAAAAAACAAAGCTAACATCTTTATTCAAAATGATCCAATCGGACAATTAGTAAAAGATGGCAATTGGTTTGAAAATCTTGAAAAAGATTTTGAGAAATTAAATACAATTACTTCAAAAACAACTGTTCCATTTTTAACTATTTCAAGCGGAATTTATCAAAATGCAGGTGCGAATATTGTACAACAATTGGCTTACACTTTAGCACACGCAAACGAATATTTCAATAGAATTCCGGCTATCAATCAACCGATTACGATTGAAGTTGCTGTTGGAACAAATTACTTTTTCGAAATCGCAAAACTAAGAGCTTTACGCCTTTTATTCAATACATTAGCTTCAGAATTCAATCATAATTTTGATTGTCATATCGTAGCAACTCCAACAAAACGTAACAAAACATTATATGATTACAACGTAAATATGTTACGTACGACTACTGAATGTATGTCGGCAATATTGGGTGGAGCGGATGCGGTTGCGAATTTAGCTTACGATGCCATTTATCATAAAGACAACGAATTTGGCGATAGAATTTCGAGAAACCAATTATTAGTTTTAAAACACGAAAGTTATTTCGACAAAGTGAATAATCCTGCTGATGGCGCTTATTACATTGAAACATTAACTGAGCAATTAGCCGAAAAAGCATTAGAATTATTCAAAGACATCGAGAAAAATGGCGGATTGATTTCACAATTAATCGATGGAACAATTCAGAGAAAAATCAACGAAAGCGCACAAAAAGAACAAGAACTTTTCGATTCAGGGAAAGAAGTTTTATTGGGAACGAACAAGTATCCAAACAAAAACGACCAAATGAAAAACGATTTGGAATTGTATCCTTTCGTAAAACAAAACGCCAGAAAAACGCTAATCACACCGATTATCGAAAAACGTTTGGCTGAAAAATTAGAACAAGAACGATTATCTCAAGAGCAATAATCATGAGAAAAGATATACAACATTTAGAATTAGGCAAAAGTGAAAAGGCAAAAGTAAAAAGTACTAATGCGGATAATTTCACTACAGCTGAAAACATCGAGTTAAAACCAACTTACACTAAAGAAGATATTGCTACTTTAGAGCACCTTGGTTTTGGAGCTGGTTTTGCACCTAATTTACGCGGACCTTACGCAACTATGTACGTTCGCAGACCTTGGACGATTCGTCAATATGCGGGATTTTCAACTGCGGAAGAAAGTAACGCTTTTTACAGAAGAAACTTAGCGGCTGGACAAAAAGGTTTATCCGTAGCTTTCGATTTAGCAACTCACCGAGGCTACGATTCTGACCACGAACGAGTAGTTGGTGACGTTGGAAAAGCGGGAGTTGCGATTGACTCGGTGGAAGATATGAAAGTACTTTTCGATCAAATTCCGTTAGGTGAAATGTCGGTTTCGATGACGATGAATGGTGCGGTTTTACCAATTATGGCATTCTATATCGTGGCAGCGGAAGAACAAGGCGTTGCTCCTAACCTATTATCAGGAACGATTCAGAATGACATTTTGAAGGAATTCATGGTGCGAAATACCTACATTTATCCACCAACGCCTTCGATGAAAATTATTGCGGATATTTTCGAGTATACGAGTAAAAATATGCCAAAATTCAACTCGATTTCGATTTCGGGTTACCACATGCAAGAAGCGGGAGCTACTGCAGATATTGAATTGGCTTACACTTTAGCAGATGGCTTGGAATACATTCGCACTGGTTTAGCTGCTGGAATGGATATTGACACCTTCGCTCCTCGTCTTTCGTTTTTCTGGGCGATTGGAATGAATCATTTTATGGAAATTGCTAAAATGCGTGCCGGTCGTATGCTTTGGGCAAAATTATTGAAACAATTCAACCCAAAAGACGAAAAATCATTGGCTTTAAGAACGCATTGCCAAACTTCGGGTTGGAGTTTAACCGAGCAAGATCCTTTCAATAACGTAGCTCGAACTGCGATTGAAGCCGCTGCAGCAGCTTTTGGAGGAACTCAATCGTTACACACCAATGCTTTAGACGAAGCGATTGCTTTACCAACCGATTTCTCCGCACGAATTGCTCGTAATACGCAAATCTTTTTACAAGAAGAAACCAAAATCTGCAAAACGGTTGACCCTTGGGCAGGAAGTTATTATGTAGAAAGTTTAACAGCAGAAATTGCTGAAAAAGCTTGGGCATTAATTGAAGAAGTAGAAGAATTAGGCGGAATGACAAAAGCTATTGAAGCTGGAATTCCAAAACTAAGAATTGAAGAAGCTGCTGCGCGTAAACAAGCGCGTATTGACAGTAGTCAAGATATTATTGTTGGGGTGAACAAATACCGTTTGGAAAAAGAAGATCCGTTACATATTTTGGATGTGGATAACCAAATGGTGCGCAAACAGCAAATTGAACGTTTGGAGCAAATAAAAGCAACTCGCGACAACGCTAAAGTTGC
>JAHRWO010000102.1 GCA_019105125.1 Flavobacterium sp. | reverse complement strand
TTGTTCCACCCAAATCGTTTTTGTAAACGTAAACAAAGGTAAATTCAAACACAATACCAAACCCCTAATCAAATACCAACGATTGGTTGTAAAAAAGGTTTCTTTTCGAAGAAATAAAACGTACATCAAATAAAACAAAATAATGAGTCCGTTTGCCTTTACAAAATAGAGCAGTAGATTTTCCATGCTATTTCTTTTTTTCGATTAATGCTAAAATTTCACGAAGTTCATCTGCCGAAATCTTTTCTTCTTCAGCAAAAAAGGAAACTAAATTTTTGTACGAACTATTGAAATAGTTATCAATAGCGGTATTCATGAAGGTTTTTCGGTAATCTTCCAATTTAACGATAGGAAAGTACTGATGCGTTTTTCCGTAAGCATTATGACTTACATAGCCTTTTTCCTCTAAATTACGCACGATAGTAGAAAGCGTGTTGTAATGAGGTTTATCGTCAGTGATTTCTTCCATGATGTCTTTTACAAAAGCTTTTTTAAGCTTCCATAAAATATGCATGATTTCTTCTTCTTTGTTGGTTAGTTTTTGCATAGTCATAAATTTGTCATTCTAAGCTTGTCGAAGAACAAACGTATAACTATATTTTTAGTTTTACAACTATTTTTATAGTTATTTAACTAAATTTTTAGTTTTAAAGATTTCTTGGAGGTTCTTTTGCTACTAATTTTTTGGTCCAAATGAAAAGTAAAACACCAATAACACCAAGAGTTCCCATGAAAAACCAGTTGGTTTGATAACTGAACAAAGAAATAATTTCCATTCCCGTTTTGGCACTTAAAATATGAGCCAAACTATAACTCATCGTAAAAATGGCCATGTAACGACCTTCGTGACCTTTAGGAGCGCGACTCATGGCAAAAGAATTCGAAAATGGAAAAGCGAACATTTCAGCAAATGTCATGAAAATCATCATGATAATTAAAATGCCAGCCCAATTGTTTACTAATAGCAAATAAATACTTATCGCCATTGCCAAACAACCATACGTAATGACTTTTAGTTTGTTGATTTTATGTTTTTCGATATAACTCACGATTGGCATTTCTAGGAAGAAGACCAAAACACCATTTAATGTCAATAACAATCCAGTTTGAAATTCACTTAAGTTGAATTGTTCTTTGTGATATAACGGAATAGTTGTAAACAATTGGAAAAATAAAATTCCTGTAATTAAAGTTCCCGTTAAGAAAATCCAGAAAGGCGTATCTTTAAAAACAGAATGCGTTAACACTTCGCCCGGATGTTCCTTATCTGTGTATTTTGATTTTTTCTTCTCTTTAACTTTAATCCAAAAAATTAATATTGCTAAAATACAACTTGCACCATCTACCCAGAACAATCCTTTGTAGCCAACACTCATGATTAATAATCCACCAAGCGCTGGACCAGCTGCAAAACCTAAATTAATGGCTAATCGCACCAGCGTTAAAGCTCGCGTTCTATTTTCGGGTTTAGCGTAAGCTCCTAAAGAAACAAACATGGCGGGACGAAACATATCGGCAACGGTCATGATTAAAAACATGGCGATTATTAAACCTTCGAAGCTCGTTATGAATTGTAAACCAAAAAAAGCAAAACCACTAGTTAATAAACTAAAAATCATGATTTTGTAAAACCCGATTTTATCTGATAGTTTTCCGCCTAACCAAGATCCTAAAATGGAACCGCAACCAAAACTCACCATAATCCATCCGACTTGACTGTACGTAAAATGTAAATCTTCTTTCAAGTATTTCGACAAGAAAGGAAGTACCATAGTTCCGGCACGATTGATGAAAGTGATTAAGGTAAGTATCCAAATTTCGCGAGAAAATCCTCTGAAATTATCAATGTATTTGTTGAAGGCGCGTTTTAACATGACTTTATTTCTAATGCAAAATTACAAAAGCTGCAAAGAATTAAATGTTATAGAAATTATATATTTTTGTAAAAAATGAATCCTATGAAAAAACTATTGATTTTATTATTCTTTTCAGTATTTGCGTTTGCTCAAAAAAATCTTTCTTCTGCAGAAAAATTTCAAGCCGAACTGAATCAAAGTTTTGCGGATTCCTTGAAAAGTCCACTAACCAAAGAAGATTTCAAATCTTTTAAAGGGTTGGATTTCTTTCCTTTGAATGAAAAATTTATTGTAGAAGCTACTTTTATCCGAACTAAAAAGGAGAAAGCTTTTGGAATGAAAACGACAACTTCAAGAACACCATTATATGTTAAATATGGCGAACTTCATTTTACAATCGATGGTAAAAACTTAAAATTGAATGTTTATAAAAACATCGATTTATCAAAAAAATCGGGCTATGAAGATTATTTGTTTCTTCCTTTTTCTGATTTAACTTGCGGAAAAGAAAGTTATATTGGAGGAAGATATGTTGATATGAAAGTTCAAAAAGGAAAAACTTGGACAATTGATTTTAATAAAGCTTATAATCCGTATTGTGCTTACAATTATGAATATTCTTGTCCGATTGTGCCTTTAGAAAACGATTTAGATGTCGAAATCTTAGCAGGAGTAAAGAAATTCCATGACTAAATTCATCAACCTACATACGCACAAATTTTCAAATCTTTCGGATGTGATTGAAGTCGTAAATCAATATCCGTGGGAATTTGATGCTTCAGTTCCAAATTATTCTATTGGGATTCATCCTTGGTATGTAGATGAAAATCGTTTAGAAACCGATTTGGAAATTATCAAAGAAAAATTGCAATTAACGGGTTGTTTAGCATTAGGAGAATGTGGTTTGGATAAACGGATTGAAATTCCATTAGACTTACAGATTTCGGTTTTTAAAAAACAATTAGAATTGGTAAAAGAAACTCAAAAGCCAATTGTTTTACATTGTGTTGCAGCTTATGATGAGGTGATTGCTATCAAGAAAGAAATGAAAATCGAAAATCCAATGATTATTCACGGGTTTTCAAAAAACGAACAAGTAGCACAAACACTTCTGAAAAACGGATTTTATCTTTCGTTTGGAAAATACTTACTTCGTAATCCAGATTTAGAAAAAGTATTTACCTTTGCACCCGAAAATCAAATTTTATTAGAAACCGATACGATTGAGGAATCTATTTATCAAGTCTATGAAAAAGCTGCTGCGATAAAAGGAATTTCAGTAGAGGAGATGAAAGCTATCGTTTTTACTAATTTTTCAAAGATTTTCAGTTAAAAAAATAATCAATTTAACGATTCAAACCAATTATGGCAAAGTGGAAAGAAAGAGCAGTATTGTTATTTAAAGAAGAAGGCATTCAACGATTAGAAAACGCCAATGTTTTGGTAGTTGGATTAGGTGGAGTAGGAAGTTTTGCTGCAGAATTTTTAGCACGTGCTGGTGTAGGAAAAATGACTATTGTAGATGGAGATGTTGTCGACATTACGAATATAAATCGTCAATTACCAGCTTTACATAGCACCGTTGGTGAACCAAAAGTAAAAATTGTTGGTGACCGATTGATGGATATTAATCCCGATTTAAAATTAACGCGCATTGAAGAGTTTTTATCGCCAGAACGTGCTTTTGAATTGGTTACACCTGAATTTGATTACGTTTTAGATTGTATTGATAGTTTAACGCCAAAAATCAATTTGATTGTAGCTTGCAAACGCAAAAAAGTGAAAGTAATCAGTAACATGGGTGCTGGAGGAAAGTTTGAAGCTGAAAAA
>JAHRWO010000093.1 GCA_019105125.1 Flavobacterium sp. | reverse complement strand
TTTATAGAATCAGAAGTTTCTTGACTAAAGCTAAATGCAATAGCACTAAGAAAACAATAAATTGTAGCTAATTTTTTCATACTATTTTGATTTTTAAAATTTCTATTAATTCTAACTTAACAAGTCTGCATACTATTTAATCAGTACCTATTATTCAAAAGCTTCAAATGGTATTGAATATGGTTTCAATAACAATACTATCTAATTTGGATTATTCACTATTGCGGTAATGATATCAATACTTATTTGAACAATTAAAAAAATTAATCTTATCATTTGACTTTGTTTCTGTAATTACTTTTGTCTATTCTATTTTTGGGTTTTTATCTTGATTTTATTTTATGAATGTTTATAAGTTATATTTTGTTAATTGCACTCGGATTTTCAATCTTAATTAAATTGGCTAAGTACGGATTAGAAATTTGCGTTATCGGGTTCTTCAAAATCCAAATCAGTCATATCTTATTCTATTTTAACACTATATATTTCACCTTTTGTATTTGATGCAGTATGTGAAAAGCTTCCTGAGAAAGTATCTTCTTGAAAACGTGCAATAATTATTCCACTAGTTTTTCTCATTTTCCCATTCTCAACAAAGTTTATAATCAACTTATTTTCTTCAATTACACCATTAAATTCCATAGAAGTTCTTTGATTATAATCAACATCAACTCCATTTATTTTAATTTTTTCAGCAGTTCCTTGAATTTTATTATCACTTTCAGTAATAAACATTTTCCATTGTACTTCTGCTCCAATAAATGCTTTCATATCGGCATGAAATATTTTTGAAGTCATTAACCATTCACCCGCTAAATTATTAGACGATTTGGGTATAAAGCTTATTACAGTTACAACTATTGTAATGAGCAGTCCTATTGAACCAATTATTGTTCCTGCTTTTGTATATTTTCCTTCCATATACTTGTTAATCTTTTACAACTAGTTAACTAATCTTTTTTATTTACTTTGTAGGCACATATTGCAAATCTGCGCTATCGGCTTTTGAGCATATCCGATCGATTGCGTTATTGTCAAGTTGCCAATATTCTGGCCTGTGTCCACTCATTTTAAGTCTATTGTCGTTAATTAGAAATATTGAGAATAGCTTAATATGTTGAAATATTTTTCGTCAAGTCTTGAAGTTGTCGTTGCGTATTTTTTTTCAAGGCTTTTTATGAGCCATAGAAAATAACCGAAAATCCCTTCAATCACTATTGTCAGCAAAAAGAGTAAAAGTCCTTTTATTGAAAAAATATTGCTAATAATCAAGTCAAATGAAAAACCTAAGGTTGGACTTTGGTTAACACCTATTGGCATAAAATGAAGTGGATAAATTATTGTCAAAAGAAGTCCGATGCCCAAGATGTAAATAGTTATTTTAATTGGAGTTAAATTATTTTGGGTGATTGATATGTCGTTCCTTGCTTTGTCAAATCGTTCAATTAAAGTTTCACTTTCTATTTTTAATTGGTTAATAGCTTCTCGTTCTTTGCTTAGTTTGTCCCATAAGCCAACTGGTGGAATATTTAGTGACATTGGGCTGTTTACAATTGAAAATCTATTTCCCAATTGAGTTGTGTTTGGAGTTAATTCAACAATCTTTTTATCAAGTTCTTCTAAGCAACTTGGTGTTCCAAATAAATCGGGTTCTATTTCAAATAATTTTATTAATTTTTCTTCGTCATTTAACCCTTGAAAGTCTCCGCTCTTTATTGATTTTTCAAGGGCGCTACTGTAGTCAATATTTCGCTTGTCATACCAATCAAAGTATCTTACGGAAATTCTTTTAAGCAAGCCATTGTATTGAATAACTAATTGGTCAATTTTACTGCTATGAACTTCTTCTTTTTCTGCTTCTCCTAATAGTTTAGAGATTATAAATGCCCCGATTATTGCAATAAGTGCCGCTGCACATTGAGCAAAAGCTGCAAAAAACCAATTCCAATCTATCGTCATACTTTTTGTTATACTAAATTAATATTCTGTCGTCTTTTTGTTGTTAAACGGTTGGTAGTTACACTTGCCGCTAACGTTTTACAGCTACCCCGAAGGTGGCGATTAGTAAGTACTTCACTGTCAACCAAGCACAAACTTTGATTTAAACACTGAACCGCAACTTTTGGGTAGGCGTTGTTGGGTTCTGCACTTCTGTCTTTCGTCATCCTACTTGGTTTTCTGAATAATGTCCTTTAATGTGAGCCAAGAAGAATTTCCCTACTGAATCACTTCCAATAAATTCATAATAGGTGCTTTCTGGAAAGTCATAATACTGCCAAACTGCACCATTTTTTTTGAATTCGATTTCAAGTGTCGAAGTGTTAGGGTCATACCCAATACTTGCTATCATTGATGATTCTACATATTGTCTGTTCATATTTAAAATTTTTGTTGTCTTATTCTCGTAACTACGGTTTTATAATTTTCTTCATTAGTCGGGTGTTCTTGTTGCCATTTTTCAACAAGTTTTGGATCATCACTTGTTGGTCTCGGGACATTTAGTTTAAGTCTTACTCTTGAGGGAATTTTTATTGCTTCTCCAACTATTATTGCTTCTCCTGTCCTTAATGAAGGAAGTAAATCAATTAAACTATTTAAGTTATCGGGTGCTGAAGATTTAACTATTGATTGGTCACCTGAATTAGTTAATCTTAATGCAATGAAAGTTCCTACTTGGGCAAGTATTGTCTCTGAAATTTCTGACGGTCTTTGTGAAATCACTAACGCCCCTAAACCAAACTTTCTTCCTTCTTTGAATACTCTTTCAACTGCAGCTTTTGAATAACTGTTATTGTCATTTTTGTTCAGATAGTTGTGAGCTTCTTCATATGCTAAAAGTAGTGGTCTGTTTTTCCCTGTATATGGTTCATTCCGACCCCAAAACATACTATCATAAACAAATCTTGTTATTAGTCCAACTGTAATATCAAGAACTTCAAAAGGAACTCCACTTAAATCTAAAATTGAGAGTTTATTGTCGCTTCCAATCCATTCATTCAATAGATGATGTAAATCTTTATTAGAATCGGCATCTTTAAATTCTCCTGGATTAAAAAGGAAATCAAATCTTGAATCTTTAAGCCTTGATAAAATTTTCTTCTCGTAAGAGTAAAATTCTTGGTGCTGTGATTTATAAGGCGGTGTGTTGTTGTTAGTTGAAAGATGTGAAGTAAATTTTGCACCAATTAGATTTTCAGCATCACCGTCATCTTCCTTGATTGTTGTGTCTAAAATTTGTTCATCTTTTTTTGTAGTATTAAAACTTGCATTTAACCACCAATTCATTTCATACCATAGTTTTCTCGCACTGAAGGGAATAGGCGAATCGCTTGTAACAAAGTCTGGATTAACTATACCAGATTTTAGATTGCAGTTTTCCTTTTTGAGATTTGTAACTAATTCTCGAAATAAACGATAGTCTGGTTTTTGGTCATCTGTTGGTTTTGCTCCTACTAAAAAGTATGCAAGCTCGTCAAAAGACATTAACCAAAACGGAATGAATAATGGATTGTCTGGGTCATTAATTTTTAGAACTTTGGCTTCAGGAAAAGCCGAAGAATATTCTCCATGAGGGTCAACAAGAATAATTCTTGAACCTTGATAGCCATTCAAAATTGCTTTGAGAATACTAACTGTTGTATTAGACTTACCACTGCCTGTTGAACCCAAAATTGCACAATGTCTCAAAACTAATCTGTGTAAATCTGCATAAACGCTTAAATTTTCAGATGAAGAGTGCTTGCCAATTTCTATGCAGCCCGCATCTTTTTTGCCATAAATATCAAATAGGTCTTTTTCAATTACTATGTGAACTTCATCATTAATGGTTGGATATGTCCCAATGCCTTTTTCAAAATCATCTTCTCCGACTTTTTCACCAATAAGCTGAACAATTAAAAACCTTGAGCCAAAACTATATTTCAGAAGAGATTCGTCTGTTTTACTTGGGGTATTACTTACTGATGAAACAATACCATAAATTGTAATATTGCCAATCGGAATCTTTACGAAAGTTCCAATTTGTCCTATTTTATACAGCCGACCATTTATTATTGGCGCTGCTGATGGTATTTCATTTGAAACTTCAACTTCAATTGTTCCCGAGTCAACTCTTATTATATGACCTAAATATGTTATCTCTGTTTTCATTTTGTAAAGTTTTCTATTGCTTCTCTTTTTCCTGAGTTGGAAATAAGAAAGTTTACAAGTTCATTGAAGTCACCAAGTTTAAACGTATTTGTTTTGGAATCCCAAAAAGTTTCTGATTTTTCATTCGGTTTCAAGTCATCTTCTGAATAGTGCCAATTACCCAAATTTCCATTTACAATAGCCTTTGTTGGTCCAAAGACTATGAGATTCATATATGAGGAAGTTAGTTTATGCAAATTCTCTACTTCAGAATCTTGGAAAAAGAAAACTAAGGCAGTTAATCTATTATTTTGTCTTAAACAGTTGAATATAATTTCGTTGATATGTTGGTCAGAGAATGAATAACCTGAGAAAATAAAAAGAAGTTCACCGCTTTGTAAATAGTTTTTAAGTCTATCGAAATAAGCTATAAAAGGCTGTTTTTTAGATGAGTCGTATTTTTCCTTTGAAGGATAAATTACAAGTTCATTTTTCTCATCTTCTATTTTTTCAATTTTTCCTTGTCGAATGATTTTTTGTGCCTTTGTGGCTGGGTCAATTTTCCAAAACCAACTCAATGAGCCGTGAATTTTCCAAAGTCTAATCCAATTTTGTGTCAAGTCATTTTTTGACACAAATTGGTCAATGCTTTCTTGCCAAAAGAATGGTTCAAATGAACCAACAAAACCATCAAAGTATGGGATTTGGCTTGCTTCCAAAGATTTTTCAATTATAAGGTCATAATTTGTTGTAAATATTTCTTTTGAAAAGTCTCTATTTAGCATACTTAGCCAAGCAAAAAACTTTTTTGTTTGACTTATGTCTGCAACCGCTTCTTTTGTGGCAATTATTTGATAAATTATTTTACAAATTTCTATATCAAGCGTTTTGGCAGATTCACCTGTAATGTCTTGATAGCATTTTGTATTGACTTCTCCTGTAATTTCTCGAATCCTTCTTATATGATTTAAGATGTCTTCAATATTGACATTTCGGTCTGTGATTATGGTTTTTAAGTCTT
>JAHRWO010000039.1 GCA_019105125.1 Flavobacterium sp. | reverse complement strand
ATGGAACACCGCGTTTTAATCCATTCTTTATTCCTAAAATGATTGCAGATATTGCTCCTGGACACATTTCAATGCGAAATGGTTTCATGGGACCAAACTATACAACGGTTTCTGCATGTGCTTCTTCGGCAAATGCTTTAGTAGATGCATTCAACTACATCCGTTTAGGAATGTGCGATGTTATCGTTTCAGGTGGTTCTGAAGCAGCTGTAACTATTGCAGGTATGGGAGGATTTAACTCAATGCAAGCTTTATCAACCAGAAACGATAGTCCAGAAACAGCTTCAAGACCATTTGATGCTACTCGTGATGGATTCGTTTTAGGTGAAGGTGCTGGTGCTTTAGTATTAGAAGAATACGAACATGCAATTGCGCGTGGCGCTAAAATCTATTGTGAAGTAGGTGGTGGTGGTTTATCTTCTGATGCGTATCACTTAACAGCTCCACATCCAGAAGGAATTGGAGTAATTGCGGTAATGGAAAACTGTTTACGTGACGCTGGCTTAAAACCAGAAGACGTAGACCACATCAACACTCACGGAACTTCAACTCCACTTGGAGACGTTGCCGAGTTAAAAGCCATTAAAGCAGTTTTTGGTGATCATGCTAAAAACATCAACATCAACTCGACTAAATCGATGACAGGTCACTTGTTAGGTGCTGCTGGAGCTATTGAAGCTATTGCTTCTATCTTGGCAATGCAAAACGGAATTGTGCCTCCAACGATTAATCATACTACAGTAGACGAAAATATTGATCCATCATTAAACTTAACTTTAAACAAAGCGCAAAAACGCGAAATTAAAGTGGCTATGAGTAATACTTTTGGTTTTGGTGGACATAACGCTTGTGTTTTATTCAAAAAATTTGAGAACTAAACATGCGTCGTTTATTTAATAAAATACGAAAAAACTCCCGTTCTCAAGAAGACGGGATTTTTTTTGAAAAAATTACCAAAATTCTTGGTTTTCAGCCAAAAGAATTAAAATATTACCGAAAAGCTTTTACTCATCGTTCGGCTAACAAATTAGACGAAAAAGGAAATCCGTTTAATTATGAACGTTTAGAATTCCTTGGCGATGCCATGTTAGGAAGCGTTATCGCAGCACATTTATACAACGAAGTTCCTTCGGGCGATGAAGGTTATTTGACAAAAATGCGTTCGAAAATTGTAAGTAGAGAACATTTAAACGAACTCGGTCGTGATTTTAATTTGTTGCAATTTGTAGAAAGTAAAGTCAATTCGAGCCAGTTTGGTGAAAACATTCATGGTAATTTATTTGAAGCCTTTATTGGTGCTATTTATTTGGATAAAGGTTTTACTTATTGCGAAAAATTCATCCAAAATAAAATCATTAAACAATATGTTGACATTGCTAAACTAGAAGGTAAAGTCATCAGTTACAAAAGTTTAATCATCGAATGGTGTCAAAAAGAAAAAGTACCATTCGCCTTTGATTTTATCGAAGATAACGGGCAAGAAGGACAAAAATATTTCAGCGTAAAATTGTCGATTAACAACAAAATTATCGCTAAAGCTAGAGCTACTTCAAAGAAAAAAGCGGAAGAAAAAGCAGCCCAAAGAGCCTATTTTGTCTTTCAAGAAAAAATTTCAAAAAAATAATTCCCCTACTCAAACGTTTGAGTTTATAAATTATCGTTAAGAACTGCCAAACAGGTAGTTTTTAACGATTTTTAGCCTTATATTTACGACTTAATTTTGGAAAATGGCCATTCATAAAATTCAAATAAACGATTTTATTTCAGATGATTATGAGTTAATCGCCATTCATTCATCTTTAGAAGATTACAAATTAGCGTATTGCTTAAACAAGGAATTGGGATTGCAGTTACAAAAAAATGATAACTACATAGAAATCGCTATTCCGGAAGGAAAAAGCGCTTTTGAGAATTTCGCTTTTGATGATGAAAAGAACGATGTAATTTGGACCCTAATCGAAAATAAAACCACGATTATCAATTCGAACAAACAAACGAGTTCGCTTTTTGAACAAGTTGACATCACCGTTTTTTTACTTCCAGAATATAAAAAAGCAGATTATTTGATTAAGATTGAAAATATCGATTATGGCTTTGATGCTGATGAAATCATCGATACCATACTGAAAATCAAAAATGTAACCACTGCTTATTCCGTTGATACAACAAACTTAAAATCAAAAAATAATTTAATTTTTTAATTAAAATGCCGACAAACAAAAAAACTAAAATTGTAGCTACGCTAGGTCCTGCCTGTAGTACAAAAGAAGTGCTTAAAAATATGGTGGATGCTGGAGTTAATGTCTTCCGAATTAACTTTTCGCACGCTGATTATACAGATGTTAGTGCTCGAATTGACATGATTAGAGAACTGAACGAAGAGTTCGGTTATACTACTTCCATCTTAGCCGATTTACAAGGTCCGAAATTACGTGTAGGTGTAATGAAAGAAGACGTAGTAGTAAGCAAAGGCGATAAAATTACGTTTACTACTGCAGAAGATATCTTAGGAACGGCAGAGCGTGTTTACATGAACTACAAAGAGTTTCCAAAAGATGTAAATCCAGGAGAAAGAATTTTATTAGACGACGGAAAATTAATTTTCGAAGTAACTAAAACCGATAAAAACACTGAAGTTGAAGCTGTAGTTGTTCAAGGAGGTCCTTTGAAATCGAAAAAAGGAGTGAATTTACCAAACACAAAAGTTTCACTTCCTGCTTTAACGGAAAAAGATATTCGCGATGCTAAATTTGCTATCGAGAATAATGTAGATTGGATTGCATTATCGTTTGTAAGAACGCCAAAAGACTTAGAAGATTTACAAGATTTGATTGCGGAACATTCGGATCATAAAATTCCAATTATTGCCAAAATTGAAAAGCCAGAAGCTGTTGAAAACATTGATAAAATCGTTGCATTTTGTGATGGTTTGATGGTAGCTCGTGGTGATTTAGGTGTAGAAGTTCCGGCTGAAGAAGTGCCGTTGATTCAGAAAAAATTGATTCACAGAGCAAAAACGGCTCGTATTCCAGTAATCGTGGCAACACAAATGATGGAAACGATGATTACGTCATTAACCCCAACACGTGCCGAAGTAAACGACGTAGCAAACTCAGTAATGGACGGAGCTGATGCGGTAATGTTATCTGGAGAAACTTCAGTAGGAAATTATCCTGTGGAAGTAATTCAAACCATGACACGTATTATTGAAAGTGTGGAAGATTCGC
>JAHRWO010000388.1 GCA_019105125.1 Flavobacterium sp. | reverse complement strand
TTTATGACGTAATTCTACAATACGTTTTACATTTTCTTGATTATCGAATTCATTACTCTGAAACGATTTTTTTCCAGCTGCAATAGCGATTTCTTTTCGCAATTCCCGATTTTCAACATAGGTTACGAAAGGTAAATAACTTGGGAAATCTAATGTAAAAACCCAACCTTCTAAGTTTTTAGATTTAGCCAAACTAGCTGCCATTTCTTTAGCACCATCAGGCAAACCTTTCAAATCAGCTTCGTTGGTAATATGCAGTTGATAGTTATTAGTTTCTGCCAAAACGTTTTCTCCGAAAGTCAGTTTTAATTTTGCTAACTCGGTATCAATTTCGCGTAGTTTTAATTTGTCTTCTTCCGAAAGTAAAGCACCATTTCTGGAAAAACCTTTGAATTTTTTATCTAGCAAAGTGGCTTGTTCGGTAGATAATGTTAAAGTGTCTTTTTGATCATAAACTGCTTTTACACGTTTAAATAAATCTTCGTTTAAAGCAATATCGTTACTAAAAGCAGTAAGTAAAGGCGAAACTTCTTGTGCGATTTTTTGCATTTCATCACAAGTTTCGGCTGAATTCAAATTGAAGAAAATATTCGATAAACGATCTAATTGCTCTCCAGAATAATCCAAAGCTTCGATTGTATTAGAAAAAGTTGGTGCATTTGGATTTTTAATTATTGTATCAATTTCTTCTTTTGCTAATTCAATTGTTTTTTGAAAAGCTTCTTTATAATCTGAAAGTTTAATCTTACTAAAAGGCGCTGTGTTGTGTTTTGTGTCAAATTTTTTTAAAAAAAGTGTCATAAAAATTTGTTTTTATCGATAAAGTGTATAATTTTGTCGATGAAATGATTTGTGAATCTCATTTCATTCCAAATAAGAGAGAGTAGAATTTTTTATAGTTGTCACTTAATTGTGAGTAGAGACCCCAAAATAATACTATTTTGGGGTTTTCTGTTTTTATTTCAATCCTTCCGAAGCTTTTAAAACGGCTTGTTTTAGTCCTTCTTTGTAAGTAATGATTTTATCTAAAACACATTTATCAGAACTTCCGATAATTTGTGCAGCTAAGATTCCAGCGTTTTTAGCGCCATTTAATGCAACAGTTGCCACAGGAACTCCTCCAGGCATTTGTAAAATGGATAAAACCGAATCCCATCCATCCATAGAATTACTCGATTTTACAGGAACGCCAATTACAGGAAGTGGCGACATAGAAGCAACCATTCCAGGTAAGTGAGCCGCACCACCAGCCCCAGCAATAATTACTGAAATACCTCTTTCATGGGCATTTTTACTAAAATCAAATAATTTTTCAGGAGTTCTGTGTGCCGAAACAATATCTACTTCGGTTTCAATATCAAATCCTTTTAATATGTCGATGGCTTCTTGCATTACTGGCATATCCGAAATGCTTCCCATTATGATGGCTACTTTGCTCATTTTTTATAGTTTCAAGTTTAAGGTTTCAAGTTAATTTAGTTTTTAAAAATACCAAATTCGACTGATCACTGTGACTGATCACTGATTACTCGTAAAGAATTCTTCACTTCCTCTGCAATTTTTCTTGCTTCCGTCATATTTTTATTTACAATGGTAACGTGACCCATTTTTCGGAAAGGTCTTGTTTCTCTTTTTCCGTAAATGTGTGGCGTTACGCCATCAATTGTCATAATTTTTTCTATGTTTTCGTAAATTACTTGTCCAGAATAACCTTCTTCACCTACCAAATTTACCATAATTCCGGCAACTTTGCTATCGGTATTTCCTAAAGGTAAGTTTAAAATCGCGCGTAAATGGTTTTCGAATTGTGAAGTATAACTTGCTTCAATCGAATAATGTCCCGAATTATGTGGGCGAGGAGCGACTTCGTTTACTAAAATTTCATCGTCTTCCGTTTGAAACATTTCAACCGCTAATAATCCAACATGATGAAATGCTTCTGAAACTTTTAAAGCAACTTCGGTAGCTTTTTGTGCCACTTTTTTATCAATTCTAGCTGGACAAATTACATATTCTACTTGATTCGCTTCAGGATGAAATTCCATTTCTACTACAGGATACGTTTTTACTTCTCCAGAAACTGAACGAGCTACAATTACCGCCAATTCATTCTTAAACGGAACCATTTCTTCTGCAATGCATTCCACATCAGGAAGTTTTACCAAGTCTAATGCAGATCGACAAATTTTAACGCCATTTCCATCGTATCCAAATTGCGCACATTTCCAAACAAACGGAAATTCTAATTCGTCTTTTGATAACGCGTTTCTTAAATCGTTCAAATCCACAAATCGTTGGTGTGGCGAAGTGGGAATATCGTTAGCAACGTAATAATCTTTTTGTTTTCCTTTGTTTTGAATCAAACGTAAGGTTTTTGGCGAAGGGTAAATAGGTAATCCTTCTGCTTCCAATTTATCTAAAGCATCTAGGTTTACATTTTCAATTTCTATGGTTAACAAATCGACCATTTTGCCAAATTGATAAACCGTATCAAAATCCATTAAACTTCCCTTGTGAAATGCGTTGCAGCTGTATCGTGCTGGAGCTTCTTCGCTTGGTTCTAAAACTAAAGTTTGAATATCGAATTTTCGAGTTTCGGTCAATAACATTTTTCCTAATTGACCTCCTCCTAAAATTCCTAATTTAAAATCAGAAGAAAAATAATTCATTGTGTTGTTGTTTGCGCAAAGATAAGAGTAAGAATTCAGAATTCAGAATTTAGGATTCAGAAAATGCTATTTGTTGCCTTTTTTTAAAAGATTTCGAGTTGCCGCTTGGTAAGCTGCACTATGATTGGAATAATCTTGAGAAATAATCGTTTTTAATTCTTCTTGAACCCAATCGTATTTTTTTCCAAACACAAAAAGAGCTTTCATCGCATACACTTTTGCAGCAACTTTTTCGTCTTGAATTAAGCGATCAATTAAGGCTTCTATTAAATTATGTTCTTGTTCTTGTGTGAGAGAAATGCCATTTTTTCTGTGATTGCTTTTCGCTAAAAAGAATGCTATTTTAGTTGCTGGTCGCAATGCGGAATCATCTTTTATTTTTGGAAGAATGGTACAGAAATCTTCAATATAAGGAACAAATTGTTTGAGTTTCTTTTCGCAAACCAAATCCAAACTCCAAAAAGCTTTTACATGTAATTCATTTTTGATGTCAAAAGCTAACTCAATCATTTCGCTAAGATTTTTTTCATCTTTCATGGCAAAATTGCTTACCATTTTTCGGCTGGCTACATGACAAGTGCTTTCTTCGATTTTCTGATACATTTGGCTTTTCATTCGGTAAATATATCAAATTTGCAAAAAAGTCAAAATACTTTAGACCTATTCGTTTGACTTTCTTAAATTTGTTGTTTATTTCAAAACCTAAACAAAGTGATACAACTACACGATAAAAAATTTGAAGTTTTTATTTCGGGAGAGGAAATTAACTTCGCCATTGAAAACATGGCCAAACAAATTGAAGACGATTTTTGCGATGATGTTCCTGTTTTCATTGGAGTTTTAAACGGTTCTTTTATGGTTGTGGCCGACTTATTGAAAAAATACAGTCACAACTGCGAAGTTTCTTTTGTAAAAATGGCTTCTTATGAAGGCACACAAACAACAAATGAAGTTAAAGAATTGATCGGTTTAAACCAAAATTTAGAAGGTCGTTCTGTGATTATTGTCGAGGATATTGTAGACACAGGTAACACAGTTGAGGAGTTAAAATCAATTTTAAAACATCATAATGTGAAGCATTTTAAGATTGCCACTTTATTCTTAAAACCAGAAGCTTACAAGAAAGACATTAAATTAGATTATGTAGGAATTCGAATTCCAAATAAATTCATCGTAGGATACGGTTTGGATTACGATGGTTTAGGTAGAAACTTGAAAGATGTTTATCAGCTTTCAGAATAAAATAAGAAATTCGATCAAAGATTTTTAAAATATAACACAACAAGAGCAATGATTAATATCGTATTATTTGGAAAACCTGGTGCAGGAAAAGGAACTCAAGCTGATTTTTTGAAACATAAATATAACTTAGTGCATTTGTCAACAGGTGATATTTTTAGATTTAATATTAAAAACGATACAGAACTTGGAAGATTAGCTAAGACTTATATGGATAATGGAGACTTGGTCCCAGATGAAGTTACAATTCAAATGTTACAAAGTGAAGTGGATAAAAATCCTCAAGCGGCTGGCTTTTTATTTGATGGTTTTCCAAGAACTATTGCACAAGCAGAAGCTTTGGATAAATTTTTAGCAGGAAAAAATCAGAAAATTACAGCTACTGTAGCTTTGGAAGCAAACGATGAAATTTTAGTACAACGTTTATTAGAAAGAGGTAAAACTTCCGGTAGACCAGACGACCAAGATGAAGAAAAAATCAGAAATCGTTACCAAGAGTATAATGAAAAAACAGCTCCTTTGATGGATTTTTACAAAGCCCAACACAAATTTTACGCTGTCGATGGTATTGGTTCTATCGAAGAAGTTACCGAGAGGTTAAGTTTGGTTTTAGATACATTTAAATAATATAAAAAAAGGCCTGAGAGATAAATTTCGGGCTTTCATTTTTTTTTTAGATATTTGCAAGCAGAAAAGGAGCTATTTCCGAAAATCGGAATGTTGCTCTTTTTTTGTAATTTTAGACTATGGAAATTTTAATTATTCTTTTTCTTATTGTTTTGAATGGCGTTTTTTCGATGTCGGAAATCGCTTTGATTTCGGCTCGTAAAAATCGATTAGAAACAGCGGCAAAGAAGGGAAATAAGAATGCTAAAACAGCGCTGGATTTAGCCAATTCACCTAACGAATTTTTATCAACCGTTCAAATTGGTATTACTTTAATTGGTATTTTGACGGGTATTTATTCGGGAGATAAGATCACAACTGATGTTCAAAATTTTATTTCAGGTTTTGAGTCTCTAAAGCCTTATTCTGAATCTATTGCTGTAGGAATAGTGGTAGTGGTTTTAACTTTTTTTTCATTGGTATTGGGTGAATTATTGCCAAAACGTATCGGATTAAATTATCCCGAAAGCATTGCAAAATCGGTAGCAGTGCCAATGAAGTTAATTTCTACAATTACAATGCCTTTTATTTGGTTACTAACCACATCAACCGATTTTCTTCTTAAAATTCTACAAATAAAACCAACAGCTGATGGTAAAGTTACTGAGGAAGAAATCAAGGCAATCATCAAAGAAGGAACAGAAGTTGGTGAAGTTCAAGAAATTGAACAAGATATTGTAGAGCGTGTTTTTCACATTGGAGATAGAAAGGTGAATTCGTTAATGACACATAGAAAGTCAATTGTATATTTGTCTTATGAAGATTCAATAGAAGAAATTAAAGCGAAAGTTTTAGACGAATTACACTCTGTTTACCCGGTTTGTGAAGATAATTTAGATGATGTTGAAGGTATCGTTTCATTGAAAGATTTATTTGCAAGCTTTGAACAAGGAAATTTTGATTTAAAGAAAATTACACAAGAGCCTGTATATTTAATAGAACATACTTCAGCCTATAAAGCATTAGAAAACTTCAAAAACACAAAAGTTCACTATGCATTAGTTACTGATGAACATGGCGTATTTCAGGGAATTATTACGTTGAATGATATTTTGGAAGCATTAGTAGGTGATGCAGCAGATTTTTATGAAGATGAGTTTAAGTTAGTGGCAAGAGAAGATGGTTCGTGGTTAGTAGACGGACATTATTCTCTGCATGATTTCTTAACTTATTTTGATATGGATGATTTAATTGGGGATTACGAGGTAACCACAGTAAGTGGTTTAATTGTTACTGAATTAGGAGTAATTCCAAAACAAGGGCAAAAGTTAATTTGGAACAAACTAGAGTTCGAAGTTATTGATATGGACGGTGTTAAAATTGACAAAGTTTTAATTACCAATTTAAAAGAATAATAATTTAGTATTCAGTGTTCAGTATTTAGTAAGCAGATTTAAATATTGTTCATTGAGAATAATAAATTGTCGTCAGAAAATAAGTTTTTATTGGTTTAAGCAAATCATTGAAAAACTCAACACTGATGACTGAATACCAAGAAGAAATGACAGAAGGAAATTTTGTAGACTACGTAAAAATATATGTTTCTTCCGGAAAGGGAGGAAAAGGTTCGTCGCATTTACACAGAGAAAAATTTATTGAAAAAGGTGGGCCAGATGGTGGAGATGGAGGTCGCGGTGGACACGTATATATAAAAGGTAATAAAAACCTTTGGACCTTATTTCATTTGAAATTTTTGAAACACGTTCGTGCGGGTCATGGAGGTGATGGAGGGAGTTCAAGAAGTACGGGACATGATGGAGAAGATAAATACATTGAAGTACCATTAGGAACGGTTGTTAAAGATCAAGAAACGGGCGATGTTTTGTTCGAAATTACAGAGCACGATGAGGTCAAAATCTTAGCAGAAGGAGGAAAAGGAGGTTTAGGAAACTGGCATTTTAGAAGTGCTACCAATCAAACGCCACGTTATGCGCAACCTGGTATGCCGGTTAAAGAAGTAGATGTTACTTTAGAATTAAAAGTATTAGCAGATGTAGGTTTAGTAGGTTTTCCAAATGCTGGAAAATCCACCTTACTTTCTGTGTTAACTTCGGCTAAGCCAAAAATTGCGGATTATCCGTTTACGACTTTAAAACCTAATTTAGGAATTGTAGCGTACAGAGATTTTCAATCGTTTGTTATGGCAGATATCCCCGGAATCATTGAGGGCGCTGCTGAAGGAAAAGGTTTAGGTCATTATTTTTTGCGTCATATCGAACGTAACTCAACTTTGTTATTTTTAGTTCCTGCTGATGCGGATGATATTAAGAAAGAATACGATATTTTGTTAGATGAATTACGCCGTTATAATCCTGAAATGTTGGATAAAGATCGTCTCATTGTGATTTCAAAATGCGACATGTTAGATGATGAATTAAAAGCAGAATTAAAAAAACAATTGGATGAAGAATTAAAAGGAACACCTTATTTATTTATTTCATCTGTTGCCCAGCAAGGTTTACAAGAATTGAAAGATAAATTATGGCAGATGCTGAATGTTGAAGCAAAGTAATTTTAAAAAAAAGTAACAAAAAGCACCTTTAATTTTAAGGTGCTTTTGTTTTTAATGCAGTTTTTATAATAAAAAGTTAAAATTAGTTTAATCAATACCGATTTTAAAATGATAATTTTACCGAAAACGTATTTTTAAGTATATTCGCCAAACAAATCAAAAGAACACAGAATTATTATGAAAAAATTAGTATTGTTTGTCGTTTCTGCTATTATGCTTGTACCAACATCGGTAAAGGCAGATGAAGGAATGTGGTTTTTAATGTTCATTGAACGTTTAAATCACCGCGACATGAAAAAAATGGGCTTACAATTAACAGCCGAAGAAATTTATAGTATTAACAATCACAGTTTGAAAGATGCTATTGTACAATTCAATGGTGGGTGTACAGCTGAAATGATTTCAAAAGACGGATTAGTTTTAACCAATCACCACTGTGGTTACGATAAAATTGCAGAATTATCTTCTGCAGACAAAAATTATTTAAAAGATGGCTATTGGGCAAAAAATAGATCAGAAGAATTAAAACCTTCAAGTTTATATGTACGTTTCTTTGTGCGTATGGACGATTGTACAAAAAGAATCTTATCTGTTGTAAATCCTAGTATGAGCGAAGCAGATAGAGAAAAAGCTATCAATGCTGAAATCGCTAAAATTGAAAAAGAAAACAACGAAGGTGGAAAATATACCGTTTCTGTTCGTCCATTTTTCCAAGGAAATGAATATTACTATTTCGTTTACCAAGATTATAAAGACGTTCGTTTAGTAGGAACTCCACCTGAAAGTTTAGGAAAATTCGGTGGTGACACAGACAACTGGGAATGGCCTCGTCACACTGCTGATTTCTCTTTATTCAGAGTTTATGCTGATGCAAATGGAAATCCAGCGGAATATTCAACTAACAATGTTCCACTAAAACCAAAACATTATTTACCAGTAAACATTGGTGGAGTTAAAGAAAATGACTTCGCTATGATTTTAGGTTATCCAGGTAGAACAAACCGTTGGATGCCAGCAGGTGGAATCGAGCAAAACGTAAAATTTGCTTATCCAGCGTGGGTTGAAGGTTCAAAAGTGGGTATGGACAATATGAAAAAATATATGGTTCAATCAGAAGCTTTAAATCTTGTTTATGCTTCAAAATTTGCTGGTGTTGCTAACTATTGGAAAAACCGTCAAGGAATGATTGATGCGTTAACTAAATTTGGTACAGCTAAAACAAAAGCAGCGCAAGAAGCTAAATTCCACAAGTGGGCAAATAAACCAGAGAATAAAGCAAAATATGGTAATGTAGTTCCTACAATCAATAAATTTTATGCTTTAACAAATGAAAAATCGCGTCATGATAACTATATGATGCAATTGTTCAGAACTTCTGCTTTTGGAACAGTGAGCAGAGGTTTAGGAAGACAATTAGAAAATTATGCTAAAGCAGATGCAACTAAGAGAGCGCAAATGGCT
>JAHRWO010000379.1 GCA_019105125.1 Flavobacterium sp. | reverse complement strand
TAAATTTCAACTGAATTCAGTTTTTGTGGCGCTTGAGCTAATGCTGCTATTGAAATAAAAAATATAAAGATTGAAGTAAAGCTTCTGTTCATTGCAATGGTTTTGTTTCAAAAATAAGGAAATAAAAAAAAGGAAGATTTTTTTGCTTCCTTTTTAACAGATTTTTATAAAATGAATCAGTCAAAAAATTCTTTTTCTTCTAATGATTTGTAAATTACTGAAATTCCTTTTTGCATTAATAGGTTGTTAGGATAGGTAATCATTTCACCATCATTTGTTTTTAAGATTACATAGAAGGCTTTAATATCTTCAATTTCTCCTTCAACAGGATATTCTTTATCGTGAATTTTGATTTTATCTCCAATCTTAAACGGATAAGAAAAGAAAATAATAATGCCTGCTGTAATGTTACTTAGAATCGACCATTGGGCAAAAGAGGCAACACCAACAACGGCAAAAATTGAAGAAATAAAAAGTAAAATTTGATCTTTTTTTACTCCCCAAATTATAGTGATCGAAATCACTGTTAAAATTCCCAATAAAAGATTAATGTATTTGATTATTAGATTAGTACGATGTTCTAATACTTCGTTTAATCTTGCAAAGCGAATGACCACTTTAGTAATGATTATTCTTAAAATGATATAAATTAGAATTACAGTTAAGGTAGCAATTCCTTCTTCCCAATACGGATTGTTAATTAGTTTTTGCATAATTCATCAGTTTTTGAAATAGCATTTCTGTGGGTAAACCTACTACATTGGTATACGAACCTTCAATTTTTGAAATTCCGACTAAACCAATCCAATCTTGAATTCCGTAACTTCCGGCTTTGTCAAAAGGTTGGTAATTATCAAGATAATATCTGATTGCTTCATCAGATAAATTGGCAAAAGTAACTTTTGTCACACAATGAAAAACCTCTGTTTTGTCCATAGATTTCAAGCAAACAGATGTAATCACTTCATGCGTTTGATTAGCCAATTGTTGTAACATTTGAAAGGCATCATCATAATCTTTTGGTTTGCCCAACGCTTTTCCGTTTAACCAAACGATTGTATCACTTGTAACTAATACGTCGTTTTCTTTTAGTTCGTTTTCGAAGGCATTGGCTTTTAATTCGGCTAAGAAATTGGTAATTTCTTCGGCTTGCAAATACTCGGGATAGATTTCTTCAATTTCCTTTAAGCGAATGGTGTAATGCAAATCCATTTCTTTAAAAAACTGCTGTCTTCTGGGTGAACCCGAAGCTAAAATAATATTGATTGTATTGAGTTTGTCTTTAAGCATGGGTTAATTTTAAATTGAAAACAATAACAGCAACCGATAAAATTCCGAAAAAGAGAATCATTTTCAAGACCAAACTCAAATGATGAAATTCTTTTTTTGCACTAGCATTCAGTAATTTTACTCCACAATAAATGAGTGGTCCAACGATTAAAATCATTGTATAATATACGACATAATCCAATTCGAATAAATTAGAATTTACATAATAAACTAAAATTCCAATTGAAATTATGGTTAAAACGCCAACAATTATCTTCGTTTTTTGAACTCCGATAGCGATAGGCAACGAGTTAATTCCTGATTGATAATCGCCATCCATATCTTCCATGTCTTTAACAATTTCACGTATCAAATTGATGATAAAAGCAAAAACGGCATAATGCATTAAAATATCGAACGCTTCTTTCATTCGGAAACGATTTTCTACATCAATTGCGGGTAAAATATCAAATAATCCAATGATGATGATACTCGTTGAAAGCATTAATGCCACTACAACATTACCTAAGACAGGAATTTGTTTGAAACTCGTAGCATACATATAAAGTAAGGTCGCCACCAAAATAAACATAGAAGCGAAAGTAGGTTTGTAAATCACATTTGACAAATAAAACCCAATTCCAACACCAACAATTGTCAATCCAATATACCAATTATACGCCACAGTTTCCGAAATCGAAATCCCAACTACACGGTTTTGAGGTTTGGCAATTTCATCGGTATCTTGATCCATAATATTATTGATGACATAGCCACCAGCTGCTATGCAAACGGTTGCAATTACTAATAAAATATAATTGAAATCGGTTAAAGCTAAATCAACATAGGATTGTTTTAAAAATAAATATCGAAAAACCAACTGCATAAAGGCTAGTAATAGTAGATTTTGAAATCGAATTAATTTTAAGTATTTCATTTTGTTTTTTGCTATAATATTGTTACTCAAAGTTTCACTAAGTAAATCACAAAGTCACACTAAGTTTTTTGCGTCCTTTGCGAAAAGTCTTTGCGCTCTTTGCGTTAAAATCAACTTTTAATCAAACTTCGCATCAAAATGTTCCATCCATTTGCCTTGTACTTTCATCACTTGTTCAATCACATCACGAACGGCACCTTTTCCGCCTTCTACATGCGAAATGTATTTGGATATTCCTTTGATTTCTGGTACAGCATTTTGTGGACACGTTGGTAAACCTACCAATTGCATTACGTGATAATCTGGAATATCGTCTCCCATGTACAACACGTTTTCAGGTTGGATATTGTAAATATCGGTGAATTCTTTAAACGTTTCTACTTTGTTTGGAACGCCTAAATGGATATCAGTAATTCCTAAATTTCTCAAGCGAACGCGAACACCTTCGTTACTTCCGCCCGAAATAATACAAACGGTATAGCCATTTTCAATAGCAGCTTTCATAGCATAACCATCTCGGATGTTCATATTGCGAAGCATTTCGCCTGTTGGGGTTACGTGAATAGTTCCGTCAGTTAACACTCCATCTACATCGAAGATGAAAGTGGTAATTTGATTCATGAGTTCTTTATAACTTTTTGACATGTTGTATCGATTGTGTAAGTAATTGATATAGGTTTTTATATTCAGGATTTTCTAAGAAATCTAAATGTTTTTCAATGGTTTTGGTATCGTTTCGTAAAGCCGGACCCGTTTGTGCTTCTTTCGGAGAAAGTTCCATAATTTTATGAGCTGTTTCCTGAATTAACGGATGCAATACTTCAAATGGGACGTTGTTTTCTGTGCAAATTTCATTCCCAATGTGGTACAAATGATTCACGAAATTACAAACAAAAACAGCAGCTACGTGTAAACTTTTTCGTTGTTCCGAAGAAATTCGGACTACTTTTTGTGAAATGCAATTGCCTAATTTTTCCAAAAGTTGATAATCCGATTCTTTTTCAGCTTCTAAACAAATGGGAATAGGAGAGAAGTCGATTTCTTTGCCTTTGGTGAAGGTTTGTAATGGATAAAAAACGCCTTTTCGATTCTGATCATGCAATACTGAAATATCTGAAGTTCCAGAAGTATGCACTACCAAACGATTTTCAAACGGTAATTGCGAAGAAACTTCCGAAATGGCATTATCTGAAACCGAAATAATGTACAAATCAGCCTCAATAATTTTATTATAATCAGATGTGATTTTTTCTTCAGGAAGCAAATGCAATAAATGATTTGGGTTGCGAGCAAATGCTTGAGCCAAATCCACATTTTTAGCCTGCAACAAGACTTGAATTAAGTGTTGGGCAACATTTCCTGAACCTATTAAAACGACTTTTATCATGGGGTAAAAATAGTGAATTTTAAGGAAATTTTGTGATAAAAAAACTCCCAATTCATTTGAATCGGGAGTTTTTTTATACTGTAAACTGCGACTGTAAACTGAACACTATCTCAAACTCGCTCCTAACTGTGTTTCAAAATTACCTTGTAACTTACTCATAATTTTATCAATTTGAGTATCGGTTAGGGTTTTTGAATCATCTTGTAAAATGAAACTTACAGCGTAGGATTTTTTACCTTCTGGTAAATTGCTTCCTTGGTAAACGTCAAATAAGTTCACGTCTTTCAGTAAGCCTTTTTCGGTTTGTTTTGCAATGTTATAGATTTGTTCAAATTTCACGTTTTCATCTAATAATAAAGCTAAATCTCTTCGAACTTCAGGATATTTTGGAATATCGGTAAACTTGATTTTGTTAGAAACGTATTTTTGAATTTTATCCCAAGCAAAATCAGCATACAAAACTTCTTGTTTAATATCAAAATATTTTAAGATTGATTTTTTAACGGTTCCAAATTCTACAATCACTTCTTTTCCAACGGCTAAGGCTAATCCTTCCGCAAAAACATCATTTTCAAAAGGTAAAGAAATCACTTTTTTATCCAATCCTAAACGACTTAAAATCGTATTGACATATCCTTTGAATAAGAAGAAATCAGATTTTGATTGTGCGTTTGTCCAACTTTCATTCTGACGATTTCCGGTTACCAATAATGTCAAATGTTTATTTTCATCATAACCACCTGGCATTTTGTGGTAGCTTTTTCCAAATTCAAAGAATTTCAAATCGCTTCTTTTTCTGTTGATGTTGAAAGAAACCGCTTCTAATCCTGAGAATAATAACGATTGACGCATCGAAGATAAATCACTACTCAATGGATTTAACATCATTACATTGAACTCTTCTTTTAAGTTTTCTGAGAGTTTTACGTAATCTGGCATAGTTAGTGAATTTGCCATCATTTCGTTAAAACCTAATGAACACAATTGGTTGGCAATGATATTTTGAACTTTATATTCTTCCGTTCTTGATGAATTTGCTGTAGTAGCATTTACCTTAGAAGGAATTTTGATATTGTTATAACCGTAAACACGTAAAATTTCTTCGATTACATCAATTTCTCTAGTAACATCTACACGGTAAGATGGAATGGTTAATCCTAGACCTGCCTCTGTAATACTGTTAACTTTGATATCTAAAGACGCTAAAATTTTCTTAATTGTTTCTGGTTTAATTTCTTCACCAATGATTTTATTCACTTTGTTGAAATGAATAAAAACGCTGAAGTCTTCAATCTTTTTAGGATAAATATCCACGATATCCGAAGTAATTTCGCCACCCGCCACTTCTTGAATCAATAGAGCTGCACGTTTTAGAGCGTACTCAGTAATACTTGGATCGATTCCTCTTTCAAAACGGAAAGAAGCATCGGTACTCAATGTATGTCTTTTTGCTGTTTTTCTAATCGAAACCGGATTAAAATAAGCACTTTCTAAGAAAATAGCTTGTGTTTTTTCAGAAACTCCCGAAGTTTTTCCTCCGAAAACACCTGCTATACACATCGGACCACTTTCGTCACAAATCATTAAGTCTTCTTCATGAAGTGTACGTTCGATATCATCTAAAGTTACAAACTTTGTTCCAGCCGGAACTGTTTTTACAATGACTTTATTTCCTTTAATTTGAGCAGCATCAAAAGCGTGTAAGGGTTGCCCTAACTCGTGTAAAACGTAATTGGTAACATCTACAATATTGTTTTTGGGAGTTAATCCAATTGCCTTCAAACGGTTTTGCAACCAATTTGGAGAGGATTTCACTGTCACTCCCGAAATTGTTACCCCACAATATCTTGGCGATAATTTTTCGTTTTCAACTTTTACATCGATTTTTAAAGTACGTTTTTCTACTTTAAATTTACTAACCGATGGTGTAATTAATTCAGAAGTAGTTCCCTTTTGTAATAATCCAGCACGTAGATCGCGAGCAACACCCATGTGTGACATCGCATCAGCACGATTTGGAGTTAAACCGATTTCAAATACTTTATCTGTTTCGATTTCGAAAACTTTTGAGGCTGGCGTTCCTGGTTTTAAGTCTTCATTCAAAATCATAATTCCGTCATGATTATCCCCAAGACCTAACTCGTCTTCAGCACAAATCATTCCGTGGCTTTCTTGTCCGCGGATTTTTCCTTTTTTAATTTCAAATGCGTTTCCGTCTTTGTCAAATAATTTGGTGCCAATAGTCGCCACAGGAACTTTTTGACCTACGGCTACATTTGGAGCACCACAAACAATTTGAACAGGCGCGTTTCCATCACCCAAATCAACGGTTGTGATTTTTAGTTTATCAGCATCAGGATGTTTTTCGCATGTTAAAACATGACCAATAACAACGCCATGTAAACCTCCTTTTAAACTTTCATATGTATCAACGCCTTCCACTTCTAAACCTAAGTCAGTTAGAATGTCAGCAATTTCTTCAGTTTTTAAATCGGTTTTGATAAATTGTTTTAACCAATTGTAAGATATACGCATTTTTGTATCGAATTTTAAACCGCAAAGATACTTTATAAAATTAGAATTTAGAAATTAGAATTTAGAAATTTTGTATACTAGTTTGGTGATAAGTTTAGAAAGATTAAATTGTTAATTTGATAAATATTTGA
>JAHRWO010000362.1 GCA_019105125.1 Flavobacterium sp. | reverse complement strand
TCAGGAAAATGTAATTTCTACAGGATATGTAAAAGAATTGGAAGAAGCATACAAAGCAAAATTAGATGAAAATTTAGAAGCTTCACGTAAGAAAGACTTAACTGTAATTACACCTTTCATGGAGAATGAGTGGGAAGGTTACAAACAAGTTTCGGATGATGTAATGCTTCAAAAATTTGATACTAAGTTTGATAAAAATCAATTAGCAGAAATTGCGGATACGATTACCCAACTTCCATCTGACAAGAAATTCATCAGTAAGATTACAAAGTTAATTGGTGATAGAAAAAACATGGTCGAAACCAATAAATTAGACTGGGCAATGGGTGAATTATTAGCTTATGGTTCGTTACTAAAAGAAGGTTTTGACGTACGTATTTCTGGTCAAGATGTGGAACGAGGAACATTCTCACACCGTCATGCTGTAGTTAAAGTAGAAGATTCGGAAGAAGAAGTAATTCTTTTAGATAAAATAAAAGATAAAAAAGGAAACTTTTATATCTACAATTCGCACCTTTCAGAATATGGTGTTTTAGGTTTTGAGTACGGATATGCATTAGCATCACCAAAAACCTTAGTAATTTGGGAAGCACAGTTTGGAGATTTCTCTAACGGAGCTCAAATTATGATTGACCAATACATTTCTGCAGGTGAAGATAAGTGGAACAACCAAAATGGATTGGTAATGTTATTGCCTCATGGTTATGAAAACCAAGGAGCAGAGCATTCATCAGCTCGTATGGAGCGTTACTTACAATTATGTGCAAAACACAACATGTATATTGCCGATGTAACTACCCCAGCCAACTTCTTTCACTTAATGAGAAGACAGTTAAAAACAGAATTCCGTAAGCCATTAGTAGTATTCTCTCCTAAGAGTTTATTACGTCATCCAGATGTAGTATCTTCAATGGATGATTTAGCAAACGGACAATTCCAAGAAGTATTAGATGATCCAAATGTAACAGACAAAAAAGCAATCAAAACTTTGGTTTTCTGTACTGGTAAATTCTACTACGATATTATTGCAAAACGTGCTGAATTAGTTAGAAATGATGTAGCAGTGGTTCGTTTAGAGCAATTGTTCCCATTAGCAGTTGACCAAATCAAAGCGATTATCGACAGTTATCCAAATGTGGATGATTACGTTTGGGCACAAGAAGAGCCTAAAAACATGGGAGCTTATGGTTATATGTTGATGAATTTTGATTTAGTAAAATTAAGATTAGCGTCACCAAAAGCATACAGTGCACCAGCAGCGGGAAGTTATGAGCGTTCTAAAAAACGTCATGCTAACGCAATCGCAATGGTTTTTGATAAAAAATTATTTCAATAAAAATAAAAACAGCTAATAGTTTAGGTTTAAGGCTAACACAACTTTTAAACTTTTAAACTTATTTTAAACTTTTAAACTAAAAAACATGATTTTAGAAATGAAAGTCCCTTCTCCAGGGGAATCAATTAAAGAAGTAGAAATTGCTACATGGTTAGTAAAAGATGGTGATTATGTAGAAAAAGACCAAGCAATTGCTGAGGTTGATTCAGATAAAGCAACATTAGAATTGCCAGCTGAAGCAAGCGGAATTATTGCATTAAAAGCAGAAGAAGGTGATGCAGTAGCGGTAGGTGCAGTAGTTTGTTTAATCGATACAAGTGCAGCAAAACCAGAAGGTGGTGCAGCTCCAGCAAAAGAAGAAGCAAAAGCAGTTGAAGCGCCAAAAGCTGAGGCTCCAAAAGCAGCTCCAGTGGCAGAAAAAACGTATGCAACTCAAGCGCCATCTCCAGCAGCTAGAAAAATATTAGAAGAAAAAAACATCGAACCTTCTGCAATTGTAGGAACAGGTAAAGGTGGAAGAATTACTAAAGATGACGCTGTAAATGCAGTACCATCAATGGGAACTCCAACAGGAGGAAATCGCGGGACAGAAAGAACAAAACTTTCTATGTTACGTAGAAAAGTAGCAGAACGTTTAGTGTCAGCTAAAAACGAAACGGCGATGTTAACTACTTTTAACGAAGTAGATATGTCTGCAATTTATGCTATTCGTGACCAATATAAAGAAGAGTTTAAAGCGAAACATGGTTTAGGATTAGGCTTCATGTCGTTCTTTACTAAAGCAGTAACTCGTGCTTTACAATTATATCCAGATGTAAACTCTATGATTGATGGTCAAGAGAAAATTTCTTACGATTTCTGTGATATTTCGGTAGCGGTTTCGGGTCCAAAAGGATTAATGGTTCCAGTTATGAGAAATGCAGAAACATTATCATTCAGAGGTGTTGAAGCTGAAATCAAAAGATTAGCTTTAAGAGCTCGTGATGGACAAATCACTGTAGATGAAATGACAGGTGGAACATTCACAATTTCTAATGGTGGTGTTTTCGGAAGTATGTTATCTACACCGATCATCAATCCTCCACAATCAGGTATTTTAGGAATGCACAATGTAGTAGAAAGAGCTATCGTTAAAAATGGTCAAATCGTAATTGCTCCAGTAATGTACGTTGCCTTATCATACGACCACAGAATCATCGACGGACGTGAATCAGTTGGATTCTTAGTAGCAGTGAAAGAAGCATTAGAAAACCCAGCAGAAATTTTAATGGGTGGAAATGTGAAAAAAGCATTAGAATTATAATACAATAAATTCCAAGTACATAATCCCAAATTCAAATTGAGTTTGGGATTTTCTTTTCTTCGAAATTTAAAACTTAACAATGAAAAAATCTAAGAAACAAGCAGCCGTTGGTTTCATCTTTATTACCGTTTTGTTAGATGTTATTGGATGGGGAATTATTATTCCTGTAATTCCAAATTTAATCAAAGAACTAATCAATGGTGATATTAGCGAAGCTGCAAAATATGGAGGTTGGTTAACTTTCGCTTATGCCATAACCCAATTCATTTTTGCGCCAGTCATAGGAAATTTAAGTGATAAATATGGAAGACGCCCCGTATTATTAACTTCTTTGTTTGCTTTTTCTTTAGATTTTTTATTGTTAGCCTTTGCGCCCACAATTACTTGGTTATTCATTGGTAGAATTCTGTCTGGAATTACTGGAGCAAGTTTTACCACTGCTTCTGCTTATATTGCTGATGTAAGTACACATGAAAACAGAGCTAAGAATTTTGGATTGATGGGTGCCGCTTTTGGATTAGGATTTATAATTGGTCCAGTATTAGGCGGATTGTTAGGGCAATTTGGAACAAGAATTCCTTTTATTGCAGCCGCTATTTTGTGTATGATAAACTTTCTATACGGCTATTTTATTCTTCCAGAATCTTTAGATAAGGACAAAAGAAGACCATTCGAATTAAAAAGAGCCAATCCAATCGGAGCTTTTTTACATTTGAAAAAATATCCAAATTTAATTGGATTAGTATTAGCTATTTTTGTTCTTTATGTAGGTTCACATGCGGTACAAAGTAACTGGAATTATTTCACCATGTATCAATTTAATTGGACAGAAAAAATGGTAGGTATTTCTCTAGGAGTCATCGGATTATTAGTAGGAATTGTTCAAGGAGGTTTAATTCGTTGGATCAATCCAAAAATCGGAAATGTAAAAAGTATTTATTTCGGATTAGGGTTATATACTATCGGAATGTTCTTATTTGCATTTGCAACTGAAAGTTGGATGATGTTTGTTTTCTTAATTCCCTACTGTTTAGGAGGAATTGCAGGGCCTGCATTACAAGCCGTAGTTTCTGAACAAGTACCTCCATCAGAACAAGGTGAAATTCAAGGAACATTAACGAGTTTAATGAGTGCTTCTTCAATTGTAGGTCCACCGATGATGGCATCCGTTTTTTATTATTTTACTCACGATGAAGCGCCTTTTTTATTCCCAGGAGCACCCTTTATTTTGGGAGGAATTTTTATGTTGATTAGCACGATTTTAGCTTACCGAACACTGAAGAAAAACCATTCGAATTAGTTATTTCAAATACAAACAATGATTACTATAATCAATAATTGCTTTTCCTTTTAGTAAAATATCAGCACCAATAATACCATCAACAGGTTTGGTTTTGTAATGACGAAGCGCATCATTTACGTGACTCATATCAAAAACAATTAAGTGGAATTTGTGGTTTTTCCATCTGCCTAATTGAATTTCGTTATTTTTTGCCAATTGTGTTTCAATTCCAGTTGCGCCAGCACCAGCCGCTTTTGTTTCTGAAAATTGTGCATCTAACTTAAAATGTTCAATGCTTTCAAATCCTACACAACTGTTACTCGCTCCCGTGTCTAAAATAAAATTGCCTTTAACACCATTTATCTTTCCTTTGATTAATAAATGTTGGGTTTTTAGCACCGTAAATTTTATCTTTTTATATTTTTTTCCTTTTAAAAAGTCTTGTAAATCTTCCATAGTTCAAAAGTAAATCAAATTTCTGAATCAAACTTTGTAACTTTGCACTTTGTAACCCAATCAATAAATGATACTTACCGATACCCATTCGCATCTATATTCAGAAGAATTTGATTTAGACCGCAACGAAATGATGCAAAGAGCCATTAATGCTGGTGTTTCTCGTTTTTTTGTTCCTGCTATAGATTCTAATTATACATCTAAAATGTACGAATTAGAAAAGCATTATCCCGAAAATGTGTTTCTAATGATGGGATTACATCCAACGTATGTAAAGGAAAACTATTTGGAAGAACTAGCACATGTAGAAAAAGAACTAGCTTCTAGAAAATTTTATGCCGTTGGCGAAATTGGAATCGATTTGTTTTGGGATAAAACCTTTTTGAAAGAACAACAACATGCTTTCAAACACCAAATCCAATTAGCAAAAAAGTATAAATTGGGAATCAACATTCATTGCCGTGATGCTTTTGATGAAGTTTTTGAGGTTTTAGAAAGTGAAAAATCGGATGATTTATTCGGTATATTTCATTGTTTTACGGGTGATTTGGGTCAAGCCCAAAGAGCGATTTCGTTAGGAATGAAACTCGGAATAGGTGGGGTAGCCACATTCAAAAACGGAAAAATCGACCAATTTTTAAATGAAATCAATTTGAAAAACATTGTTTTAGAAACCGATTCACCATATTTAGCGCCAGTTCCATATCGTGGAAAACGAAACGAAAGCAGTTATACTTTATTGGTAGCTCAAAAGTTAGCCGAAATTTATCAGTTACCAGTTGAGGAAATTGCAAGAATTACTACAGAAAACTCAAAACAAATTTTCGGAATTTAATCAAAATTTAAAGGCACAATTGATAAAAATTTCGTTCTTTTGTGTTTAGTTTTGAAAATAAATATGACAAAATTCGATTCTATTCGCCCTTATTATGATTCTGAAGTAAACGAAGCTTTGAAGTCTTTGTTGCATCATCCTATGATGAAGGCTATGATGGATTTTACGTTTCCAGAATTAGAAGATGAAATTTGGAAAGAGCAGTTGAGTAGAACGCATTCTATTCGCGATTTTCAAGTTAATTTTGTTTATCAATCAATTCAAAGAGTTTTAGAGAGAAGTTCGGAAGGACTTACTACTTCTGGTTTTGAAAAATTAGAACCAAATACTTCGTACTTATTTATTTCTAATCATCGTGATATTATTTTAGATACCTCTTTATTGAATGTTTCCTTGATTGATCACGGTTTGGTGATGACGGCTTCTGCTATTGGAGATAATTTGGTTAAGAAAGATTTCTTGTTGAAATTATCAAAATTGAATCGAAATTTCTTAGTTCAAAGAGGATTATCACCAAGAGAATTATTACAAAGTTCTAAGTTGATGGCTGAATATATGTATCATTTATTGTCTAAAGAGAATCGTTCGGTTTGGATTGCCCAACGAGAAGGAAGAACTAAAGACGGTAACGATGCCACACATCAAGGTGTTCTGAAAATGGTAGGAATGGCAAATGATGAAGCCAGAATTATGGACTTTTTCAAAAAATTAAAAATTGTTCCTGT
>JAHRWO010000358.1 GCA_019105125.1 Flavobacterium sp. | reverse complement strand
TTTGATTATCAAATAGATAATACGTTCTTTAAAAACTTTGATTACAACGAATTTAATGACGTTTCAGTCAAAGTAGATATTGTTTTAGAGAAGAAAAGCACTATGCTAGAGCTTGATTTTAAACACAAAGGAACTGTAAATGTACCTTGTGATGTTTCATGTGAAGAGTTTGATTTGCCAATAAAAGGAAAATTAAAACTTTTAGTTAAGTTTGGAGATGCCTTTAATGATGAAAATGAGGAGTTGCTCGTTTTACCTCATGGCGAATTTCAAGTAAATGTAGCACAGTATATTTATGAGTCCATCATATTATCAGTGCCGTTACGAAGAATACATCCTGGTGTTAAAGATGGTTCGCTGTCAGATGTAATTCAAAAATTAGAATCGCTTTCTCCAAAAGAAAACAAGAAAGAAGAACAACAAAATAATGATATTGACCCTAGATGGGAGAATTTAAAAAAACTATTAACGGATAAATAAATAGAACAATGGCACATCCTAAGAGAAGACAGTCGTCTACAAGAAGAGATAAAAGAAGAACGCATTACAAAGCAACAGTTGCTCAAATTGCTACTTGTCCTGTAACTGGTGAAGCTCACTTATACCACAGAGCTTACTGGCATGAAGGTAAAATGTACTACAGAGGTCAAGTTGTAATTGACAAAAACGAAGCTGTAGCATAATTGCTTTTAAAAAAATAGAGAAAACTCTCACATAGTGAGAGTTTTTTTGTTAAATACCTATTTGTACTTGCAATAATGCAAATTACATAGGATTCGTTTGAAATTTTTTTTGTAATTTCCACCACTTTTTGAGCCTTAAAAATTCAGAAGGAAAAATTAATCGAAGATGAATAAAATAACAGCAGCAATTACGGCAGTAGGTTCTTATGTGCCTGATTATGTTTTGTCGAATGAAGTGTTAGAAACATTAGTGGATACTAATGATGAATGGATTACCACTCGCACCGGAATTAAAGAAAGAAGGTTGTTGAAAGAAGAAGGTAAAGGAACTTCTTTTATGGCGATAAAAGCCGCACAAAATTTATTAGAAAAAGCCAATTTAGATCCTAAAGATATCGATTTAGTGATTATGGCTACTGCAACTCCAGACATGCCTGTGGCTTCAACAGGAGTTTTTGTTGCAACGGAAATTGGAGCAACAAATGCTTTTGCATTCGATTTACAAGCAGCTTGTTCTAGTTTTCTTTACGGAATGTCAGTTGCTTCTGCATATATCACATCAGGAAAATACAAAAAAGTTTTATTAATAGGTTCAGATAAAATGTCATCGATTATCGATTACACAGACCGAGCTACTTGTATAATTTTTGGAGATGGAGCAGGAGCGGTTTTGTTTGAACCTAATACAGAAGGATTAGGTCTTCAAGATGAAATCTTAAAAAGTGATGGAATTGGAAGAGAATTCTTAAAAATTGAAGCAGGCGGTTCTATTTTGCCTCCTTCAGAAGAAACTGTAAAAAACAAACAACATTTTGTTTTCCAAGACGGAAAAACCGTTTTCAAATATGCTGTTTCTGGCATGGCCGATGTAAGTGAAAAAATCATGGAACGCAACAATTTGTCACATGATGATATCAATTGGTTAGTGGCACATCAAGCTAACAGAAGAATTATCGATGCCACTGCAAATCGTATGGGATTAGACGAATCTAAAGTCTTAATCAACATTCAAAAATACGGAAATACTACTTCGGCAACCCTACCTTTATTATTATCAGATTTCGAAAACCAATTGAAAAAAGGAGATAACATTATCTTTGCAGCTTTTGGAGGTGGATTCACATGGGGTGCTATCTATTTAAAGTGGGCTTATACTAAATAATAACAAACTAAACTAAATCAAATATTATGGATATTAGAGAGATTCAAAACCTAATCAAATTTGTAGCAAAATCAGGCGCTACAGAAGTAAAATTAGAAATGGACGATTTTAAAATCACCATAAAAACTACTGCTGAAGGTGTAGAAGGTACAACTACATACGTACAACAAATGCCTATGCATGCGGCTCCTCAAATGGTAGCAGCACCAGTTGTGGCAGCACCAGTTGTAGCAGATGCGCCAGCATCAACTTCATCAACAGATGATAATTCAAAATATATTACAGTAAAATCACCTATTATTGGTACTTTCTACAGAAAACCAGCTCCAGACAAACCTATGTTTGTGGAAGTAGGTTCAACAATTGGAAAAGGAGATGTACTTTGTGTAATTGAAGCAATGAAATTATTCAATGAAATCGAATCTGAAGTGTCTGGAAAAATCGTAAAAGTTTTAGTAGACGATGCTTCACCAGTTGAGTTTGATCAACCATTATTCTTAGTTGATCCATCTTAATAAAGTTAGAATTTAGAAATTTGAATTTAGAAGTATTCAACTTTTCTAAATTCTAAATTCTAAATTAAGAATGTTCTAATTATCTAATTATAAAAGTACATGTTTAAAAAAATATTAATTGCCAACAGAGGGGAAATTGCGCTTCGTGTAATTAGAACCTGTAGAGAAATGGGCATCAAAACGGTTGCTGTTTATTCTACTGTAGATGCGGATAGTTTACATGTGAAGTTTGCAGATGAAGCCGTTTGTATTGGTCCAGCTCCAAGTAATTTGTCATATTTAAAAATGTCAAATATCATTGCAGCAGCAGAAATTACGAATGCAGATGCAATTCACCCAGGATACGGATTCTTGTCAGAAAATGCTAAGTTTTCAAAAATTTGTCAAGAGCACGGAATCAAGTTTATTGGTGCCTCTCCTGAAATGATTGAAAAAATGGGAGACAAAGCAACAGCAAAATCAACGATGATTGAAGCTGGAGTTCCATGTGTTCCAGGATCTGAAGGGATTTTAGAATCTTTAGAAGAAGCTAAAAAAGTGGCAAAAGAAATCGGCTACCCAGTAATGATGAAAGCGACTGCAGGTGGTGGAGGTAAAGGAATGCGTGCTATTTGGAAAGAAGAAGAACTTGAAAAGGCTTGGGAAAGTGCACGTATGGAAGCGGCTGCAGCCTTCGGAAATGATGGTATGTACATGGAAAAATTAATCGAAGAACCTCGTCACATCGAAATTCAGGTGGTGGGAGATTCTTTTGGTAAAGCATGTCACTTATCAGAAAGAGATTGCTCAGTGCAACGTCGTCACCAAAAATTAACTGAGGAAACTCCATCACCATTCATGACAGATGAATTGCGTGAAAAAATGGGAACAGCAGCGGTTAAAGCAGCAGAGTACATCAAATATGAAGGTGCTGGAACAGTTGAATTCTTAGTTGATAAACACAGAAATTTCTACTTCATGGAGATGAATACACGTATCCAAGTAGAGCACCCAATTACTGAGCAAGTAATCGATTACGATTTAATTCGTGAGCAAATTTTAGTTGCGGCGGGTGTGCCAATTTCTGGTAAAAACTACTATCCACAATTACACTCAATAGAATGTCGTATTAACGCAGAAGATCCGTATAACGATTTCCGCCCTTCGCCAGGTAAAATTACGGTTTTACACGCACCAGGAGGACACGGAGTGCGTTTAGATACGCATGTTTATGCTGGATATACTATTCCGCCAAATTATGACTCTATGATAGCTAAGTTGATTACAACGGCTCAAACACGAGAAGAGGCAATTGCTAAAATGAAGCGCGCTTTAGATGAGTTCGTAATTGAAGGAATCAAAACAACAATTCCTTTCCACAGACAATTAATGGACGAACCCGATTATGTGGCTGGAAATTATACCACAAAATTCATGGAATCTTTTGTAATGAAAGAAGTGGAATAAAGAATAATTAAAAGCGATTTCAAAATTGAAATCGCTTTTTTTATGAATTTATTTTTGGTTTGATTATAAAGTTTCTTTCAACCAACTAAAGAATTCTTTTTGCCAAACCATTGCATTTTGTGGTTTTAACACCCAATGGTTTTCATCTGGAAACAACAAGAATTTACTTTTTATTCCTTTTAATTGAGCCGCTTGAAAAGCTTCTTGTCCTTGTCCAATTGGTACACGGTAATCTTTTCCACCTTGGATAATTAAAATCGGAGTATTCCAGTTATTGATTAACTTAATTGGATTGAATTCGTTATACGTTTTTTGCGCTGTAGTATTATCTTTTTCCCAATAAGCGCCACCTGAATCCCAATTCGTAAAGAACACTTCTTCTGTAGTTCCATACATACTTTCCGTATTGAAAATACCACAGTGTGAAATGAAGTTTTTGAAAAGATTTTTGTGAATTCCTGCTAAATAGAACACAGAATAACCAACATAACTAGCTCCTACAGCACCTAA
>JAHRWO010000277.1 GCA_019105125.1 Flavobacterium sp. | reverse complement strand
GGTCGTTTTTTTTCTTTTTGTCTGAATTCATCATCAGCATAATAGCGCCTACTAAACCTAGAATGACTAGTAAAAAAACAGCAATCATTATAAAGGCTCCGTTACTATGCGAATAAAGAGGGAACATCAAATTTGTCATAGTTTCAAAAGTTTGAATTTAGACAAATATAAAGGTTAACTTTTGTTTATTAACTGATAATTATCATATTGACTAGTCCAAAAATTTATCTTTTAGATCTGCAGAAGGAATAAGACAAGCTTCTTTTTTTCCATACCACTTGTATCGGTTTTTCGCTACATAATCGTAAACGAAATCTCTTAAACCCGTTGGTAGTATCGTAAAAACAGTTGCTAAAGTAAAAATTCCACTCAAACCTTTTGCAATTTCTAGAGCTGCGGTTGATTTGTAATAATAAGAAACACCGGGTTCGTACAGAACAATACTGTCTATATGTGCAGGATTTATTCCGATGTGTTTTAAGATTTTTTCTCCTAATTCCGATTGAAGTGAAGCAAAACGGAACACATCTTTTTTATCGTGCTTAATAACATATTGTACTGAAGCATCGCACAAATTGCAAACGCCATCAAACAAAATGATTTTTTTATCTTTTGGTAAGTCGTTTATTTCCATACTATATTTTCAAATACTAAGCAGGTTGCACATATTCCAATTGCTCTAAGCTCACTTTTGAAGTAAAAATTCCATAGTTTACCGTAGCTTTTGTCTTTTCAATCGCGTCTATGGTTCCAATGGCTTTCCCATCTTTCATGCGAACACGATCTCCAACTTTTAAAATTACTTTAGGTTTGTTTTCTTCTTCAATTTTGGCTTTTATTTTCTTTTCTTTTTTTTCGGTTCGGATTTCTTCCACCCTAACTTTTACTTCTTCTTGGACTTTTTTGTGAATCACTTCTTTGACTTTCTTTTCTTTTGCGGAAAGTTTTCTGCGTTTTGAATTTTCGATTTCTACGATTTTCAAAAATTCTCCAATCAAAGTCTTTTTGTCTTTGTTATTAAAATAACTCTCTGAAATATCATCAATTTTTTGTCCAATGTAAATCAAACGTTGGTTCGCATCGTACAATTCTTGATAGCGTTCCAATTTCTCTTGAATTTTTGCATTGATGGTTTCCATCTTTTTGCTTTCTTCACGTGCTTTTGCTTCTTCTTCTTTTAAAGTTAAAGAGGTTTTCTCTAATTTAGAACGCTCTTTTTGAAGGGTAGCAATCGTTTTGTCAAAGCGAACTTTTCCGCCTTCTATTTTCTTTTTAGCACGATTGATTAATCCATATGGAATACCATTTTTTTGTGCAACTTCAAAAGTAAACGAACTTCCCGCTTGCCCTAAAATTAATTTGTACATGGGTTCTAACGATTTCTCATCAAACATCATGTTAGCATTTGTAGCGTAAGGCAATTCGTTGGCTAATATTTTTAAATTACTATAATGAGTCGTAATGATTCCGAATGCTTCACGAGCATAGAATTCTTCCAAGAAAGTTTCTGCTAAAGCGCCTCCTAATTCAGGGTCAGAACCCGTTCCGAATTCGTCAATTAGGAATAAGGTTTTAGCATTACATTTCTTTAAAAAGTAGTTCATGTTCTTCAATCGGTAACTGTACGTACTTAAATGATTTTCAATAGATTGATTGTCACCAATATCGGTTAAAATTCGGTCGAATAAAAAGGTTTCACTACGTTCATGGACCGGAATTAAAATCCCACTTTGCAGCATTAATTGTAGTAACCCTACCGTTTTTAATGAAATCGTTTTTCCTCCAGCATTTGGACCCGAAATTACAATAATGCGACTTTCATTATGTAATTCAATGGTTTGAGGATAGGTAACCGCTTTCTTTTCCTTATTGTTTAAATACAAAATAGGGTGGTAGGCTTCTCGGAAAAACATGCGCTTTTCTTCAATTATATTCGGTAGAATTCCGTTGATTTTATTAGCATATTTTGCTTTTGCTGCAATTACATCAATATCACTTAAAAAATCTTGATAAGCCGCAATTGTCTCAATAAACGGACGAATTTCATTGGTTAAGCGTTTTAAAATGCGCATGATTTCTTCACGCTCTTCGTATTCTAAATTATTCAATTCACGCGAATAGCGTTGTGCTGCTTCGGGTTCGATGTAAGCGATACTTCCTGTTTTAGAACTTCCTAAAATCGAACCCTTTACTTTTCTTCGATACATGGCTAAAACCGCTAAAACACGGCGATTTTCAACCACAGTTTCTTTAATATCATCTAAATAACCAAGTGAATTATATTGGCTCAAAGCCATACCAAAACTTTGGTTGATTTTGCCACGAACTACATTGATACTTCGGCGGATATCCACTAAATCGGGAGAAGCATTGTCTTTAATAATTCCAAACTTATCTACGACTTCATCAATACGTTGAATAATTAATTTCACCACATCTATTTGAGAAGCTTTTTGGTACAGATTTGGATAATAATCTTCAAATTTCTTTAAAAACTGAATCAACGTAATCGCCGTTTCTGATAGATTGGCAATTTTTTTAAAACTTCCAACTTCCAAGAAACTATCTTCGATAGCTAAGAATTTTAGTTCGTAGTTGATGTTCTCAAATCCGTGGTTGGGAATGGCATTATTATTAGAAAACGAAGATAAATATTCAGAAGTTTGCTTTAAGTTAATAAGCAGTTCTTCTTTGTTTTTAAACGGAGTTATCGCCATCGCTTTTTCTTCACCAATATCGGTGTTACAACGACTGGCAATGGTTTCTAAAACCGTATTAAATTCTAAATCTTGTAGCGTTTTTTCAGTAATCGAAATCATTTTTCTTTTTCTAGTAGGTCAAAGTTACAAAGTAATGAATCCATATTGCAACAGAAATTTA
>JAHRWO010000254.1 GCA_019105125.1 Flavobacterium sp. | reverse complement strand
TCAATTTCTTCAACGGCTTTCGCATGAAGGGTGGTTTCGGCTACGACATTGTTTTTTATTTTCTTAGTATTGTCATCGAAATTTTGCAATACATTTTCGGCTTCAATTTGGGGTGTATTTTTCATCCATTTTCCATACAACCAAGAATAATCAATGGATTGGTCTTTTTTATTAACAGGTAATTTTGGCACCGCATCAAAATAAAACTCTTGCATGGATGGATAATCCTGAAACATTTTTTCTAAAACCAATGGTGCGGTTTCAGTAGCTTTTTCTAAAGAAAGTTCGTGTGAATTATCTTGGTTATCCCAATTGAAATTCAGTTGTTTCTGAATACTCAAATACACTGTTCTGAAAAAATAGAACTTCAGATTTTCTTCTTTTGTTGGGAAAAGCGAACAATTTATTGGAAGAAAGAAGTTTTTGTTTTTGTAACCTCCTTCGCGTTCGGCTGGAAAAATATCGATTGGCGCATCACAAATCGCTCTCGCAAAAAGAGTCAATCGAGGCTTGATGTCAGATAAGTTGATTTGACGGCTCAGAATTTCGGCATCATTGAGTCGTTTATTTTTAAAGTACTTGAGTACTTTTTTATAGATAATTTCGTCTAATTCCAAACCCATATCTTCAATCTTTAAATCATTAAATCACACAAATCGTTTAAGGCTTGAATGGTTTCTTGCTCGTCTGTTAAAGGTTCCACAACGGCAACGTGAACGGCTAATCGTTTTGGTAATCCATTATTGATAAGTTTCGCGGCGTCCACTAATAATCGGGTGGAAACGGTTTCGGTTAGCCCTAATTCGGTAAGATTTCTAATTTTTGTTCCGATTGCGACTAACTTTTGAGCGATATCGGCTTGTATTCCTGTTTCATTAATTAAAATTTCGGCTTCAATTTTTGGATTTGGATAATCGAATGAAAGTGCTACAAATCGTTGACGAGTAGATGGTTTCAATTCTTTAAATCCTTTTTGATAACCTGGATTAAACGAAGCAACTAATAGAAAATCAGGATGTGCTTTGATGGTTTCTCCTAATTTATCAATGAAAAGTTCTCTTCTGTGATCGGTTAGGGAGTGAATGGCTACGATGACATCAGGACGTGCTTCGGCAACCTCATCTAAATATAAAATATATCCGTTTTTTACGGCTATGGATAAAGGTCCGTCAATCCAAATGGTTTCGGCTCCTTTGATGATAAAACGTCCAATTAAATCGGTTGCTGAAGTTTCTTCGTGACAACTTACGGTGACTAATGTTTTGTTTACTTCATTCGCCATATATTCTACGAAGCGAGACTTTCCAGAACCTGTTGGACCTTTCAATAATAAAGGCAATCGCAATTGGTTGATTTGATTGAAAATTTCAATTTCAGCACCTACTGCTTTATAAAATATGTTTTTTTCTGCTACTATCATGGCAATTTATTTTTGAAAAAACCGAAACCAAATGCTGGCAGCGACAACTCTGGGCAATTGGTCTCGGCTGGCTATTAATTGTGTAATTCTAACCTTAATAATTAATAACTATACTTTTATGAGTGCTTCATCAGTGGGTTTACCGTATTTGATAAACTCTAGAATATATAAGGTAATTCCAGTTGCAAAAAGAGAAGCACAAAGCAACAATACAACAAAGTGAATACTGATTTCGTTTTGAACATCCATGAAATCCATTTTCATTTTACGTTCCATGTACACTTGGGCTACACCAGCTACACCAAAAGCTACTGTCATTCCTAACATTCCGATATTTGACAACCAAAATGCCATGTGACCTCTTGTGCTGTCGTATAATTTTCTTCCTGTCATATTAGGCATTGCATAACTAATAATTGCTAAAACAATCATCGCGTAAGCTCCCCAGAATGCGTAGTGACCGTGCATTGCTGTTACTAAAGTTCCGTGCGTGTAAATATTGGTTTGTGGTAAAGTATGCGCAAATCCTAACAATCCAGCTCCAATGAAAGATACAATAGAAGCTCCGATTGTCCAGAATAACGCAATTTTATTTGGATGTGATTTTTCTCCTTTTCGATACATGTACACTGCGAATAATGCCATTGCTAAGAACGCTAACGGTTCTAATGCTGAGAAAATTCCACCAACAATTAACCAAATTTTATTTACTCCGATGTAGTAATAATGGTGACCTGTTCCTAATAAACCTGAAAGGAATGTCAAACCAACGATTACGTATAACCATTTCTCGATAACTTCTCGGTCAACACCTGTAAGTTTGATTAATAAGTATGATAAAATACCACCCATGATTAGTTCCCATACACCTTCAACCCATAAATGTACTACCCACCAACGGAAGAATGAATCCGTAACTTGACTATCGAACCAAATCATCCCTGGTAAGTATAATAAAGCAGCAAAAACCAATCCCATGGTTAAAACTAATGCTGTTGTAGTTCTACGTTCTGCTTTGTATAAAGTGGTGAGGATTAATCCTAAGAATAATAATACATTTACCACTACTAAAAAGTCTAATTCTCTTGGAATTTCAAGGAATTTTCTTCCTTCCCAAATATTAAAGTGATAGCCAACGATAGCTAAAACTCCAACTACTGCTAATGAAATCAACTGTACATAAGCCAATTTCACATTGACTAATTCTCTTTGTGCTTCTTCAGGAATGATATAATAAGCAGCTCCCATGAAACCGGTTAATAACCAAACTACTAATAAATTCGTGTGAACAGCTCTTGCTGTATTGAACGGAATAAAATCGTGAAGACCATCCATTCCAATTCGGGCAAAGCCCATAATAAAACCATAGATAATTTGTAATGCAAATAATAACATGCATAATCCAAAGAACCAATACGCTACTTTTTGTGATTTATATTTCATGATACTAAATTTTGGATTATTCTTCTTTAGCTAAAGGGGAAACCACGCGATCAAAACCATTCAAATCAATGTTTCCAATCCATTTGAAGTAAGCAATCATAGCTTCGGTATCGGCATCATTCATTTCGTATTTTACCATTTTTCTGCCTTTTGGTCCCCAAGGAACTGGCGATTGTAAAACAGCTTTTACATAGCCTTCACCTCTTCTTTCGATTACTTTGGTAAGTTCTGGAGCGTAATAGCCTCCTTCCCCAAGTATGGTATGACAACCCATACAATTATTCGATTCCCAAAGTTCCTTTCCTCGAATAACTTTTGCATCAATCTTATCATGATAAGTTTGATCATTTTTAGGCATGAACGAGTAAATAGTTAAGCCAATAAAGACTAAAAAGGTTACTACAGTTCCACCTAAAAAAAATGCTCGTGCTTGTGATTTTGATAACATATTTTAGATATTAGTTAGAAATTATAAAGGATGTTTTTATCCTTTAATTAAATACAAAATAACTACCAAAAAAAAACATGCGTTATGATTCAAATCATACTAAAGAAATTAAATTAAGGATAAATTTGTCTTTTATTTAAACAAAACAGTATTATGGTAATAGATTCAAACAAAACAGTGGGAAACATAGTAGCAGATGATTATAGAACTGCAGGTGTTTTCAGTCAACTAGGTATCGATTTTTGTTGTAAAGGGAACCGAACAATCGATGAAGTATGTGCAAAAAAAGGCATTGATAAATATGCGCTTTTAGACGAATTAGAACGTGTTACGGCAAACAACAACAATCAAGGAATCGATTTTAAATCTTGGGAATTGGATTTGTTGATTGATTATATTGAGAAAAAACACCATCGTTATGTGGAAGAAAAAATTCCACAATTGCTATCGTTTTTACTTAAATTGGAACAAGTACATGGTGCTCAACATCCAGAGCTTTTTGAAATTAAAAAATTATTCAAAAGAAGCGCCGACGAATTAACGCAGCACATGAAAAAAGAAGAGTTAATTCTGTTCCCGTTTATCAAAAAAATGGTAGAAGCTAATCGAAATAACACACCTATCAACAATCCTGGATTTGGTTCTGTTGCTAATCCAATTGCGATGATGATGGAAGAACATGAAAATGAAGGTGAACGATTTGAAAAAATTGTAGAATTATCAAACAACTACACGCCACCAGCAGATGCTTGCAACACTTACAAAGTAACCTATCAAATGTTACAAGAATTTGAAGCGGATTTACATG
>JAHRWO010000167.1 GCA_019105125.1 Flavobacterium sp. | reverse complement strand
CCCAACTTCAAAAAATTGACGGCATTGGTTCGGTTGTAATTAAAAATTTACAAGACAAATCGGTATTTGCAAAAGCAGAATCAGAGCTACAATTTATTTCCAAAGAAAATATTTCTACTACGTATTTTCAATCAGAAAATTATCCCGAAAGATTAAAACATTGTTTTGATTGCCCCGTTCTTTTATTTCAAGCGGGGAATATCGATTTACAAAATCGAAGAATTATCAGTATTGTCGGAACGCGGCAAATCACGACGTATGGTATGGAATTTACTAAGAAATTAATCGAAGAAATTTCACCTCTAAATCCAATCATTGTTAGTGGTTTTGCTTATGGTGTGGACATTTACGCCCATCAAATGGCAATGGATTGTGGATTGCAAACCATTGGTTTTTTAGCACACGGATTGAATCAAATTTATCCGAAAACCCACAAAAAGTACATGGCAAAAATGGAACATAAAGGCGGCTTTTTAACCGAATTTTGGAGCAGCAGCAATCCCGATAAAGAAAATTTCATCAAACGAAATCGCATAGTTGCCGGCATTAGCGAAGCTACCATCGTAATAGAAAGTGCCGAAAGAGGTGGTTCATTAGTAACCGCTAATTTAGCTAACGATTACAACCGAGATGTTTTCGCTGTTCCAGGAAGAACGACTGATAAATACAGTCAAGGCTGCAACAATTTGATTAAAACACAACGCGCTAATTTACTCACTTCGGCAGCTGATTTGGTCTATATTTTGAATTGGGAATTGCAACGTGAATCTCAAAAAGTAGTACAAAAGCAATTGTTCGTTACCTTAACTGATGAAGAGCAAATCATTTACGATTACCTTCAAAAAACAGGCAAAGAAATGATGGATATAATCGCTTTAGAATGTGATTTTCCTATTTACAGAATTTCTTCCATTTTGTTAAATATGGAATTAAAAGGTGTAATCCGACCTTTGCCGGGAAAAATGTTTGAGGTGGTTTGATAAATAAAAAACCTCAAAATTTAGAAATCTAAACTTTGAGGTTTTACTTTATTGAATTTTGAGTTTTCTTAGTAACCCAATTTCTCTCTAACTCTTTTCAAAACACCATTTGCTACAGCACTTGCTTTTGCGGCACCTTCTAATAATAATTTATCTACTTCTTCTAAGTTGTTGATGTAGTAATTGTATTTTTCTCTTTCGGTTTTGAATTTCTCAACGATTAATTCAAACAATTCTTGTTTGGCGTGACCGTAGCCGTAATTTCCACCTAAATAGTTGGCTTTCATTACTTCTGTTTGTTCAGGTGTTGCTAACAATTTATACAAAGCAAAACAATTACAAGTATCTGGGTTTTTTGGATCTTCTAATGGTGTACTATCGGTTTGAATTCCCATAATTTGTTTGCGAAGTGCTTTGTCATCCACAAAAATATTAATGAAATTGTTTCTCGATTTACTCATTTTTTGTCCGTCTGTTCCCGGAATAATCATGATTTGTTCGTCGATTTTAGCTTCAGGTAATACAAACGTTTCACCCATTTGATGATTAAAACGCGAAGCTACATCACGCGTAATTTCTAAATGTTGCAATTGATCTTTTCCAACAGGAACAAAGTTGGCATCATACAATAAAATATCAGCCGCCATTAACATTGGATACGAAAATAATCCCGCATTGACATCATCTAATCTATCCGCTTTATCTTTAAAAGAGTGCGCTAATGTCAAACGTTGGAACGGAAAAAAGCAACTCAAATACCAAGAAAGCTCTGTAGTTTGAGGCACATCTGATTGACGGTAAAAAACTACACGATTCGTATCTAAACCACACGCCAGCCAAGCCGCCGCAACACTATATGTATTTTGTCTTAATTCTGCTCCATTTTTGATTTGCGTAATCGAATGCAAATCAGCAATGAAAAGAAAAGACTCGTTATCAGGATTGTTTGCCATTTGAATAGCAGGAATAATTGCTCCTAATAAATTACCTAAGTGTGGTGTTCCTGTACTTTGAACTCCGGTTAAGATTTTTGCCATTTTTCAACTGTTTTTTGCAAAGGTAAAGGATAATGTAAAAAGGCAAAACTAAAAAGTGGAAGTTTTACGAAAATCATTACTTTTGGGAATATTATTTGCTGAAGAAAATGAAATTTTTAAAATATCCGCTTACCCTTTTATATCGTATTTGGTTCTACATTTTGGTTTTAGTTCCCATTATTGTACTATTTCCCTTCATTTTGGCTACGATTTTAAGTGAAAAAACCTATCCGTTATTTTTTAGAATTGCACGTATTTGGGCAAAATTCATTTTAATTGGAATGGGATTCCATTACAAAATAGAAGGTGATGAAGTTTTTGAAGATGGAAAAAGTTATATGTTAGTAGCCAATCATACTTCAATGACGGACATTATGTTGATGTTGATTGCAGTTAAAAATCATCCGTTTGTTTTTGTAGGAAAAAAAGAATTGGCTAAGATTCCGATTTTTGGATTTATCTATAAACGTGTTTGTATTTTGGTTGATAGAAGTAGTAGTAAAAGTCGCTATGCGGTTTTTGAACGTGCTCAGAAAAGAATTCATCAAGGATTGAGCATTTGTATTTTTCCCGAAGGTGGTGTTCCAGAAGAACATATAGTATTAGACGAATTCAAAGACGGTGCTTTCAGAATTGCTTTAGAACATGGTTTACCAATCGTTCCGATGGTGTTTTTCGACAATAAAAAGCGTTTTTCGTATACTTTTTTTAGCGGAAGTCCAGGAAAAATGCGTGCTAAAATTTATCCAATAATTGAAACTAAAGGCAAAACTTTGGAAGACAAAAACACGCTAAAAAATCAGGTTAGACAAATTATTTTACAACCGTTACTTAATGATAATAAATAAAAAAAGTCCAAATCAATTGGACTTTTTCAGTTTCATTTTTTAGAATGAAACACTTAACTTAACTGTAAATTTAAGCTTAACCAAAAAAGCTTAAAAACTAAAACTAACTCCAGTATATAAACCAATAAAATAAGGTTTAAAATTTCCAAAGTTTTCACTGAGGGTATTGATTTGGTATTTAAACATAGGTTGGAAGTTAGCATCAAAGCTTTTCCAGAAACTATATCTAAAACCCAAACCGACATTACTACTAAAATGTATATCGTTTAAATTGTTTGCTCTTCCTATTTCCATTTCAACACCGTTGGCAATTAATGAAATGTTATTTTGATTTAAAAACAAAGTACTCATTCCTCCAATCACTTCAATGCCAAATTTCTTATCGAGTAGTTTGTAACTTAATTCTAGAGGCACTTCAACGTAACTGATGTTTTGTTCTAGTGAACCCAAGTTGTTGCTAATACTCACATTTTCTACATCGCCCGATAACGATATTGGAACATCTGTTTTAGATGTAAATAACATATTCGACCCCGTTGCATTTCGTGATATGGTTGGAATATTTTGAGAAACATCACTAATTCTAGCATCAAAAAACACATCGTTAGTATTGTGACGCAACACAATCGTATTAATACCTGATCTTAGACTTAATTTCTCTGTTAACGAATAAATTCCTGTAATTCCCACACTAAAAGTTGTTGCATAGCTTTTGTCGTTCAAATTAAATTGCGAGTCTAAAGAAGAACCTTGTGCGATAGAATTAAAATAAACAGGCGACGCATTTGTGCTAATCGCCCATTTATTTCTTCTTTCTTTTTCATCTGCATTTTTCCCTTCCTCTTTTTCTTTAAGCAATTCCTCTAATGGATTTGTTTCATTCGAAATATCAGCCACTAGCGTACTGTCTTGAATCTCTATATCATTCGAAATAAAGTTATGTTTTTTGGTATGTTCATCATTTTTTGAAATTAATGTTTCATTAAATGATTTGTTTTTAAATATGATTTCTGACTTTTTCCTATCACCAGAATTGTTGAGTAAATCATCATTTTTAAATACGTATTTTTTCCTGGTTTGGTTTGCAATTGGATTATTGATTTTATCCGATTTCGATTTTACTTTTATTTTTACAGCATCAGAAATTAGATTTTCCTCATGCGTGATTTTTGATTTTTGAATGTTTTTATTTTTTGAATTTTCTCCTACTTTGGATTCAGTTGTTCTTGTTTTTTTATATTTTTCATTTGAAACTATTACAGATTCGAGCTTGTCTTTATCCGAATTTAGTGATTGTTTTTGCTGATTTTCTTTTGTTTTTTGAACTTCTTCTACAATTGATTCTTTTTTCAATAATTTGCGAGTTTCATTGTTACGGTTAACAGTCTGGTTTTTAGGAGCACTGATTTCAGTTGTATGAGAGCTTTTTGAGAAATTCCAAATCAAAGCACCAATTATAAACAATGATGCAGCAATTTCAGAGAATTGAAACCAAAAAGGAATCACTCTTTTTTTCTTTTTTTTCTCTTTCAATCGACCAGCAATGATTTCCCAAGAGTTATGAGGCGGAATGGCTTCAAAATCCTTGAATTTTTCTTGAAAAAGACGTTCTATATTTTTGTTTTCTTTCATTTACTTTTTTTTACTTCAAAATTTTTATAGACTTCAATCTTGTTTTTTAGGATTGCTTTCGCTCTTGCCAAATTTGATTTTGAAGTTCCTATTGTTATATTAAGCAAATCTGCTATTTCTTTGTGTGAATATCCATCTAAAACATAAAGGTTAAAAACCAATCTATATCTATCGGGTAATTCTTGAATAATTTGAGTTAAAAATTCCAAACTAATATTTTCTTCATCGATTTCAATTTCAGCATCATCAACTATATTTTCTGAAATAATTTCAAACACATTTTGCTTTCGGTACTGTTGAAGAATGAAGTTGATAAAAATTCGTTTTGCCCATCCTTCAAAAGAACCTATGTTTTTAAATTGATTAATCTTTTCAAAAAGTATTAAAAAACCTTCTTGTAAATTGTCTTGAGCTTCTTCATAGTTGCGCGAATATTTCAAGCAAACAGAAAACAATTTTGGCGCTAATAAGCGATAGAGTTGCTCTTGTGCTTTTCTATTATGATTACAGCATTCTTTTATCAGTTGCTCTAAGATCAATTTTTGAAGGGTTAGTTTACAGGAATGTCATAAGTCATGAAAGTATTGTTTCCGTCTGCATCTTCGCCTGTCCAAAATTTAAAGATATAGTTGCCCGTGTTAGTTACTTTAAAATTAAAGGTTTCTTCAACGAGTACGTTTTCTAAAGTTCCGCAATTTCCGCGTTCTTCAACTAAATTTTTTACGGCACAAGTTCTAATGTTTAAATCTTTTTCATAGTAAATTCCATATGCACTATGACAATTCGTAGGCCTGTAATAGCGCATTGTAATTTGATAAGTTTCACCCAATGTAAATTCAGTTGGAATTACAACTGACTCAACCGGTAATACGTCTACGCGATAATTGTAGCCGTCGGGTTCACAGGAATTAAATAGAAAAATAAAGCTTAAAAGTAAAATTATTCTTTTCATTTATTCTAAGTATTTTTGATTAAGATTCGGTTTTAATAAAATGGTTGCGTCTAAAATTAAAAAATCCCGAATAAATCGGGATAATTTGTTAACCATGGTTTTCTTTGATGGTTTCTTTTATTTTTTGTTCTAATTCATCCATCAATTCTGGATTGTCTTTAATTAACACTTTCACAGCATCTCTACCTTGACCCAACTTAGTTTCTCCATAACTAAACCAAGAACCACTTTTCTTGATTATTTCAAATTCTACGGCTAAGTCTAAAATTTCACCTACTTTAGAAATTCCTTCTCCGTACATAACATCAAATTCAGCTGTTCTAAATGGTGGCGCTACTTTGTTCTTAACGATTTTAACTTTAGTTCGATTTCCAATTACGTTTTCGCCATCTTTAATTTGTGTCGATTTACGAATATCTATACGAACCGAAGCATAGAATTTTAATGCGTTTCCACCTGTTGTGGTTTCTGGATTTCCAAACATTACCCCAATTTTATCACGTAACTGGTTAATGAAAAATACGGTACAATTGGTTTTGTGAATGGTACCTGTTAACTTTCTCAAAGCTTGCGACATTAAACGAGCATGTAATCCCATTTTAGAATCTCCCATGTCGCCTTCAATCTCGCTTTTTGGAGTTAAAGCAGCAACCGAGTCAACTACAACGATATCAACTGCTCCTGAACGAATTAAACTCTCGGCAATTTCTAATGCTTGTTCACCATTATCAGGTTGCGAAATAATTAAATTGTCAATATCAACCCCTAATTTCTCAGCATAAAAACGGTCAAATGCGTGTTCAGCATCAATAAATGCTGCAATTCCACCCGCTTTTTGAGCTTCTGCAATGGCGTGTAATGTTAACGTGGTTTTACCTGACGATTCTGGTCCGTAGATTTCTATGATTCTTCCTCTTGGGTAACCGTTTACACCAAGAGCCAAATCAACACCTAATGAACCTGACGGAATAGCTTCAACTTCTTCAACAGCGCTATCACCTAATTTCATTACGGTTCCTTTTCCGTACGTTTTGTCAAGTTTGTCTAATGTTAGTTGTAAGGCTTTTAATTTTGCGTCTTTATCTGAGCTCATAATAAAATATTTTTCGTAAAAATACATCTTTTTTTATTCGATACAAAAAATGTTAATATGTTTTGAAATACTATTAAAGATTTGATTTTTAATCAATTTTATTACCTTTGTGCCCGAATTCTTCCATTTAGAATTCATAACATAATTCTCACTTAAACGTTTATAGCATGCAACTGTACAACACCTTAAGCGCAGAAGAAAGAAAAGAGCTAATTGATTTAGCGGGTAAACAACGATTAACATTATCTTTCTATGCGTATGCCAAAATTGAAGATCCCAAAAAATTTCGCGACGATTTATTTATCGAATGGAACAAACTCGATGCTCTTGGTCGTACCTATGTAGCCAAAGAAGGAATCAATGCTCAAATGAGTGTTCCTGCCGAAAACTTCGAAGCTTTTAGAGAAACTTTAGAAGCCTATGATTTTATGCGTGGCATTCGTTTGAATGTCGCTGTAGAACACGACGACCATTCGTTTTTAAAATTAACGGTAAAAGTTCGTGATAAAATTGTAGCCGATGGTTTGAACGACGAAACGTTTGATGTAACCAATATTGGAGTGCATTTAAAAGCGAAAGAATTCAATCAAATTTTAGAAGATCCAAACACGATTGTAGTCGATTTTAGAAATCACTATGAAAGTGAAATCGGTCATTTTAAAGGTGCAATTACTCCAGATGTAGAAACTTTTAGAGAAAGTTTACCTATCATTAACGAGCAATTAAAAGATTTCAAAGAAGATAAAAATCTAGTGATGTATTGCACCGGAGGTATTCGTTGCGAAAAAGCATCTGCGTATTTCAAACATCAAGGTTTTAAAAATGTATTTCAGCTTGAAGGTGGAATCATCAATTACGCCAAACAAATCAAAGAGGAAGGTTTGGAAAGTAAATTTATTGGTAAGAATTTCGTATTTGATAATCGTTTAGGAGAACGAATTACTGAAGATATTATTTCTCAATGTCACCAATGTGGGAAACCTTGCGATAATCATACCAATTGCGCTAACGATGGTTGTCATTTACTATTCATTCAATGTGACGAATGTAAAGCAGCCATGGAAAATTGTTGTTCTACTGAATGTTTAGAAATCACACATTTACCATTAGCCGAACAAGTAAAATTGAGAAGCGGAAAACAAGTTGGAAATAAAGTATTCCGTAAAGGAAAATCCGAAGCGTTGAAATTTAAAAAATCAGGTGAATTGCCTGATGCTCCAATTGCAACAGTGAAACCGGTTAAAGATATTCGCCAAAAAATCAAAGTTAAAAAAGTGATTTTAGGAAAAGCTCAACATTACTACGTTAAAGCTCAAGTAGGCCTTTTTCAAATCGAAAATAACGAATTGAATGTAGGAGACAAGATATTAATTTCAGGACCTACTACTGGAAATGAGGAATTTGTTGTGGAAAAAATGTTTGTTAATGGAACGGAAGCCAATCAAGCAAAACAAGGTGATAAAGTAACTTTTGCTTTACCTTTTAGAGTAAGATTATCAGATAAATTATTTAAAATTATCAGCTAATGACAACTTCTGGAAGAATAGAATTGATGGCGCCTGCCGGAAATTTCGAATCCATGCAAGCAGCTTTAGATAATGGTTGCGATTCCATTTATTTTGGTGTTGAACAATTAAATATGCGCGCACGTGCAACCGTAAATTTCGTTTTAGACGATTTACCAGAAATTGCGCGTCGTTGTAACGAAAAAAATGTTAGAACCTATCTAACTTTAAATACCATTATTTACGATCATGATTTATCGATTGTAAAAACACTTTTAGCTAAAGCCAAAGAAGCAGGCATTACAGCTGTAATCGCATCTGATCAAGCGGTGATTATGACAGCTCGTACGATGGGAATGGAAGTCCATATTTCCACCCAATTGAATGTAACGAACATCGAAACCGTAAAATTCTACGCGATGTTTGCCGATACGATTGTTCTGTCTCGTGAGTTGAGTTTACGTCAAGTAAAGAAAATCACCGATGATATCGAAAAAGAGCAAATAAAAGGACCAAGCGGCAATTTGGTAGAGATTGAAATTTTTGGTCACGGCGCTTTGTGTATGGCGGTTTCAGGAAAATGTTATTTGAGTTTACATTCGCATAATTCTTCTGCCAATCGTGGTGCTTGCAAACAAAATTGTCGTAAAAAATACACGGTTATCGATCAAGAATCTGGTTTTGAAATCGAAATTGATAACGAATACATGATGTCGCCAAAAGACTTATGTACCTTAGATTTTCTAGATCAAGTTATCGATTCAGGAATCAAAGTTTTAAAAATTGAAGGTCGTGGTCGTGCTGCTGATTATGTAGCAACCGTTATCAAAACGTATCGAGAAGCTATCGATTCGTATTACGAAGGAACATTTACGAAAGAAAAAATCAACACTTGGATGGAAGCATTGGCAACCGTTTACAATCGTGGTTTTTGGAGTGGTTATTATTTGGGACAAAAATTAGGCGAATGGTCAGATAACCCAGGTTCTAATGCTACTCAGAAAAAAGTTTATGTGGGTAAAGGAATGCATTATTTCCCAAAATCAAGCATAGCCGAATTCAAAATCGAAGCTTACGACATTAAAAAAGGCGATAAAATTTTAATCACAGGTCCATCAACGGGAGCGCAAGAATTGGTTTTGGAAGAATTATACGTAAATGACGCTGTTTCCGAAAAAGCTACCAAAGGTGATAGTTGTACTTTAAAAGTGCCATTCCGCATTCGTTTATCGGACAAAATGTATAAAATTGTAGAAAACTAATGGTCATTGTTACGCTACAAAGAGACAAATGCATTGGTTGCAATTATTGCGTTGAAATGGCACCTGCACAATTTCAAATGTCCAAAAAAGACGGAAAATCAGTATTAATTAAATCGGTTGATTCGAAAGGTTTTCACACCTTAAAATCACCCGATCATACGATTGTTGAAAATTGTGAATTAGCTGCAAAAGCTTGTCCGGTACATATTATTACCGTAAAAGAAACCTAAATTTTTGTTTTACAATACTATATGAAAACCTATTTCGTTTAACTATGAGATAGGTTTTTTCTTTTTGGCGAACTTCGATATTGATTTTTGAAAGTTTCCACAAAAAATCAATATCTTTACGCTCAAAAACATTTTAGAAACGTAGTCCAACAAACGGACAATCAACATATATTCAAAATTATGGCATGTACAAACTGTTCCACGGGTGCAAAAGATGGCACACCAAAAGGATGTAATAATAACGGGACTTGCGGCACCGATAGCTGCAATAAACTTTCGGTTTTCGATTGGTTGTCAAACATGACGTTGCCAGGTGGACAAGAACCATTTGATGCGGCAGAAATTCGCTTTAAAAACGGTAGAAAAGAGTTTTTTAGAAATACAGAAAAGCTAACGTTAGCTATTGGAGATATTGTCGCTACTGAAGCTTCACCAGGACACGACATCGGAATTGTGACTTTAACAGGCGAATTGGTAAAAATTCAAATGAAAAAGAAAGGCGAAAATCCAGATAAGGAATTAGCTAAAATTTACAGAAAAGCATCACAACGCGATATTGATATTTGGACAGAAGCTAGAAATAAAGAAGAAGCAGTTCGTATGCGTGCTCGTGAAATCGCTATCAATTTGAAATTAGAAATGAAAATTTCGGATGTAGAATTTCAAGGCGATGGTTCAAAAGCAACGTTTTATTACACAGCAAATGATCGTGTAGATTTCCGTCAGTTAATTAAAGAATTTGCACAAGAATTCAAAATTAGAATCGAAATGAAGCAAGTTGGTTTCCGTCAAGAAGCCGCTCGTTTAGGTGGAATTGGTTCATGCGGAAGAGAACTTTGTTGTTCTACTTGGTTGACTGATTTTAGAAGTGTGAATACTTCGGCAGCACGTTATCAACAATTATCATTAAATCCACAAAAGTTAGCGGGACAATGTGGTAAATTAAAGTGTTGTTTGAATTACGAATTAGACACCTATTTGGATG
>JAHRWO010000162.1 GCA_019105125.1 Flavobacterium sp. | reverse complement strand
TAAGAATTAAGAATTAAGAATTAAGAATTAAGAATTAAGAATTAAGATCAATTAAGTTTATGCTACTAAAACACTATAAAACCTACTTTTTCAATTCATTAAAAAACATTCAAGATGAACAAGAAATCGAAAGTTTCTTTTTTATCTTGACTGAATATTTGCATAATTTGAAACGAGTTGATCTTGCTTTGAATCCGAATTTTGAGATTTCAGAAGATGATGTTGAAAAATGGAATGCGATTTTAGCGGATTTACAAAAAGAAAAACCCATTCAGTACATCACAGGTGAAGCTTGGTTTTACGGTTTGCGATTTGAAGTTAATGAGAACACTTTAATTCCAAGACCTGAAACGGAGGAACTTGTTGAATTTATTCTAAAAGAAACTTCTAACTTCCAACTTCCAGCTTCCAGCTTAAATATTCTTGACATTGGAACAGGAACTGGATGTATTCCTATTTCATTAAAAACTAATTTACCAGAAGCAAACGTTTTAGCTATTGATGTTTCCGAAAAAGCGTTAGAAGTTGCTAAAAGAAATGCTCAATCAAATAAGGTTGAAGTCAATTTCATTCAAGCCAATATCTTAGAAGTTGAAGATTTATCGAAACTCCCTTTACCCAATGCCCAAAACCTTTTACCCTTAGATATCATCGTTTCCAATCCACCTTATGTTCGTAATTTGGAAAAACAAGAAATTAAGAAAAATGTATTGGATTATGAGCCGCATTTAGCACTATTTGTAGAAGATACCGATGCGTTACTTTTTTATAGAAAAATTGCACAATTGGCTTTGAAAAATCTAGCTCCAAACGGGTTGTTGTTCTTCGAAATCAATCAATATTTAGGAAAAGAAACGGTTGAGTTACTTGAAAATCTAGGTTTCAAAAATATCGAGTTGAAAAAAGATATTTATGGTAATGATAGAATGGTGAAAAGTACGAGGTAAGAAATACGAAGTACGAAATGCTAAGTAAGAAGTTTAAAAGAATTGTTAAGTAAAGATTTTACATTAATAAATTATTCTAAAATTGAAAAAAAAATGAGAATAGATATGAAGGCTAGAACAAAAAAGTTTACTATTGATTGTTCTAATTTATGTTCTAAGTTGCCACATTCAAGAGAATTTAATGCTTATGTTAATCAACTTATTCGATCTTCCAGTTCGGTGGGAGCAAATTATAGAGCTTCACAACGTGCAAAATCAACTGCAGATTTTATTAATAAATTAAAAATTGTTGAGGAAGAAGCTGATGAAAGTAATTTTTTTCTTGAAATTATCCTTGAAATAAACAAAAATCAAGAATTGCATTCTGAAATTGAGGTGCTTTTGAAAGAAGGGAATGAAATTTTAGCAATTATAGTTGCATCAATAAAAACCTCAAGAAATAATCAAAATTCTAAATAATAAAATTAGATATCAAACTTTCGTAACTCGTACTTTGAATTTCGTACCTTTAATTTATTCGTAACGCAACGCTTCCACAGGATCTAATTTAGAAGCTTTTATGGCTGGATATAATCCAGAAACAATCGTTACAATAAAGGTTGTAATGAATGCGGCAATAATTGCCATCCACGGAATTGTGAATGAAAATCCGATAGCTGAAGCGATTGCAAAACCAATCAGTATCCCGAATAAGATTCCAACGATTCCTCCTAATTGACCAATGACTAAAGTTTCTGTGAAAAACTGCCACGCAATTGTACTTCGTTTCGCACCAAGTGATTTTCTTACTCCAATTTCTCGCGTTCTTTCAGTAACCGAAACTAGCATGATGTTCATCAATGCAATCGAAGAACCAAAAACAGTAATGATACCAATAACCCAAGCTGAAATTCCCAAAACAGCTGTATTAGAAAGTAAGGTTTGAATTAAATCATCGCTTCGTTCAATTCCGAAATTGTCTTTTTCAACCGGACTCAATTTACGAACTCTTCGCATTGTGATAATGGCATCATCTACCGCTTCGTCTAGTAAACCTTCATTGGTAACCATAACGTCTAAATCGTAGTTAATGTTTGGAGCAGAAAACAGTGAACGCGCCACTTGTGTTGGAATCAAAACACGTAAATCCTGACTGTTTCCAAACGTAGAACCTTTTTCTTTTAATACGCCAATCACCTTAAATTTAGCTCCGCGAATCGAAATGGTTTTATCTAACGGATTGATATTTTCAAACAGTCCTTTTTCAAAGTCCGAGCCTAATACACAAACATAATTGTTATTGGATATATCAAAGGAATTAAAATTCCTTCCTTTAACTACCTCTAGTCCTTTGTTAGGACAAAAATTTTCATCTACTCCTATGATGGAAATTTCTGGATCGGTCTTTTTTTTGCCATATTTTACTTCTACAGCCGAGCCTGCTGTAAATGATAACGATGTGGTAGTAAACGGAAAATTAAATTTATCTTGAAAAGCCTTTGCTTCTGGATAACTAATGATAGGATTGACACGTTGTTCGGTATCGTTTTGATTAATTTCAGACGAAAAATCGTATTGACTAATAGAAAAAGTATTCGCTCCCATGGAAGCAAAATCTTTCAATATCGTGTTTTCTAATGCAGAAACCACCGTTAGAATTCCAACCAAAGCCGTAATTCCAATAGCAATAATCATTACTGTTAATGAAGTACGCAAAGCCTGACTTCTAATGGAATCAAGCGCAATTTTTGTATTTTCCTTAAATAATCCTACCATGACTATAAGACTAAGTTAAGAGCGAAATGTTACAAATAAAAAGTAAGAATTTAGAATTTAGAATTTAGAAAGTGAAAATCCCGAAATTTTAAATCTCTGAATTGATTTTTTATACTGCTAAATATATTCGATATTTGCATTAAATAATTGGTTAATGAAAGAATTTGACTTAAAGAAGCGAACAAAATCATTTACAATTTCAATTTTGAATTTGGTAGATAATCTACCAATGAAAATTTCTACAAGAATTATTGCGAATCAATTAGGGAAATCAGGGAGTTCTGTTGGGGCAAATTACAGAGCTTCATTACGAGCAAGAAGTGATAATGAATATTTGTCAAAGATGAATATTGTTTTAGAAGAAACCGATGAATCTCATTTTTGGTTAGAAGTTCTTCAAGAATTAAATGTTGTTGATGATAATCTGTTGAATGAACTCCTAAATGAAGCAAATGAATTATCCGCAATTTTTGTAACAACCTTAAAAAACACAAAAAGCAGAATTAATAATAAATAAATTATTTTTTAGATTTCTCATTTTCAGAATTCTAAATTCTAAATTCTAAATTTAAAATGGCACAAAAACCAAGCATACCAAAAGGAACTCGTGATTTTTCACCAGCTGAAGTGGCGAAACGCAATTATATTTTCAGTACGATAAAAACCAATTTTGAGAAATTTGGCTTTCAACCTATTGAAACGCCTTCGTTTGAAAATTCGGAAACTTTAATGGGAAAATATGGTGAAGAAGGGGATCGACTGATTTTTAAGATTTTGAATTCAGGAGATTATTTAGCTAAAACGGATGCTACTTTACTTGAAAATAGAGATAGTTTGAAGTTAACAAGTCATATTTCTGAAAAAGCCCTTCGTTACGATTTGACCGTTCCTTTTGCGCGTTACGTGGTACAACACCAAAACGAAATTGAATTTCCGTTCAAGCGTTACCAAATTCAACCCGTTTGGCGTGCGGATCGCCCTCAAAAAGGACGTTTTAGAGAGTTTTATCAATGTGATGCTGATGTGGTGGGTTCTAATTCGCTTTGGCAAGAAGTGGAGTTGGTGCAATTGTATGATTCGGTTTTTAGTCAGCTAGGTTTAGGTGGTGTTACTATTAAAATTAACAATCGTAAAATCTTATCAGGAATTGCTGAGGTAATTGGCGCTTCGGATAAATTGATTGATTTTACGGTAGCTTTAGATAAATTAGATAAAATAGGCGAGGACGGTGTGAAAAAAGAAATGTTAGAAAAAGGCATTTCAGAAACAGCGATTGAAAAAGTACAACCGTTGTTCAATTTTACCGGAACCATCAATGAGAAAATAGAAAAATTAGCACAATTACTTGCTAATTCTGAAGAAGGAATGAAAGGCGTAAACGAGTTGCAATTCATTTGTGATAACGTTACGACTTTAGGTTTACAAACCGCTTTCTTGGATTTAGATGTTACATTAGCGCGTGGTTTAAATTATTACACAGGCGCCATTTTTGAAGTCGCAGCGCCAAAAGGTGTAGCAATGGGTTCGATTGGTGGCGGTGGTCGTTATGATGACTTGACAGGGATTTTCGGGTTGAAAAACATGTCGGGCGTTGGAATCTCATTTGGTTTAGACCGAATTGCTTTGGTAATGGAAGAAGTTGGTTTGTTTCCAGAAGCCGTTTTAGCGACATCAAAAGCGTTATTCTTAAACTTTGGTGACAAAGAAGCCTTGTATGCGATGAAAGCCATCGGTAAATTGCGTCAAAAAGGAATCAAAGTGGAATTATATCCTGATAAATCGAAAATTGA
>JAHRWO010000137.1 GCA_019105125.1 Flavobacterium sp. | reverse complement strand
AAGGAGAATTTGAAAAATATTTTGTCGCCTTTACAAGATAAAATCCAACTTTTTGAAAAGAAAGTCGAAGATACGCATAAAGAAAGTATCGATTATCATGCCGCATTACGCCAACAAATCTTGGGACTTCGCGAAATGAACGAACAAATGAGTAAGGAAACCATCAATTTAACCAAAGCCTTAAAAGGTGACAGCAAAATGCAAGGAAATTGGGGCGAATTGGTGTTAGAACGCGTTTTAGAAAAATCGGGATTAGAGAAAGACAGAGAATATTTTGTACAACAAAGTCACGTAACGGAAGACGGTAATCGTGTGTTTCCCGATGTTATCATAAATCTTCCTGATGGCAAGAAAATGATAATCGATTCGAAAGTAACCTTAACCGCTTACGAACGTTACATCAACGAGGAAGATTCGGATATAAAAAATCAACATTTAAAAGAACATATTGTTTCGATAAATCGACATGTGGAGCAATTGGGCAGTAAAAATTACCACGATTTGTACCACATGGAAAGTCCAGATTTTGTGTTGCTTTTCATTCCAATTGAATCCGCTTTTGCAGTGGCTTTAAATGAAGATACGAGTTTATACAACAAAGCTTTCGAGAAAAATATTGTGATTGTAACGCCTTCTACGCTTTTGGCAACATTACGCACAATTGACAGTATGTGGACGAACCAAAAACAACAAGAAAACGCGATTGAAATTGCTCGTCAAGCTGGTGCTTTATATGATAAATTTGAAGGTTTTGTTTCCGATTTGATTAAAATTGGGAAGAAAATGGACGAAGCCAAAATTGAATATGGTAACGCTATGAACAAATTGGTTGATGGAAAAGGTAACCTTATTACAAGTGTTGAAAAATTGAAAAAAATGGGTGCTAAAGCGAAAAAAGCACTTCCAGAAGCCGTTTTAAAAAGAGCTAATGAAACGGATGAAATTTCACTACTTTCTGAAAACAATAACGACTAAAAAAGAAAATAATGATACGAAAAATTATTCTTTATATCGTTTTATCACTCACTTTAATCACGGTAGGATACTTTAGTTTTATTTATTATGTACCCTATAGTGAAGGAGTTCGATCGGGCGAATTAATTAAAATTAGTCATAAAGGATTAATAATAAAAACGTGGGAAGGCGAACTGAGTCAAGGAATTTCTGGAGCTCAAATTTTTGCTTTTTCAGTGATGGAAGATGAAGTAGTAGTGATTGAAAATCTAAAAAAATGGCAAGGTAAAAAAGTGACTTTAGAATATGAAGAACGTTTCAAAACCTTCTTCTGGTGGGGCGATACTCGTTATTTTGTTACCAAAGTTTCACTTGAAAAATAAATTTTATGGAAATTGTCAATACAGTAGATGCATCAAGAATTACGCTATCCGAATTAATGCTTCCTTCCCACTCCAACTTTAGTGGAAAAATTCATGGTGGTTATTTATTAAAACTAATGGATCAAATCGCTTTTGCCTGTGCCTCGAAATACTCAGGTTGCTATTGTGTTACGGCTTCGGTGGATACGGTTGACTTTTTAAATCCAGTTGATGTGGGTGAATTGGTTACTTTAAAAGCCTCTGTTAATTATGTTGGGAAAACTTCGATGGTTGTGGGAATTCGCGTTACTTCGGAACACATTCAAACTGGAGTTAAAAAACATTGCAATTCGAGTTATTTCACTATGGTGGCAAAAGATGAAAACGGAAAAAACGTACAAGTTCCCAAACTTATTTTATCCAATTTAGAAGAAGTTCGCCGATTTTACGACAGTATTAATAGAATTGAAAACAAGAAAAAAGCAAAAGAATTGGAATTCAATTTTGATCATACTTCAAAAGAAGCAATAGAAAACTTAAAAAAATACAATGTTATAATTTCTGATAGTATTCTTTAAATTAAAATTTTAATTTGTTATCATTTTTTAAAAAATGTTATATTTGTTTCAAACATTAACCAACTAATATAACATAATGACAAAAAAATACCTAATCTTCTATTTAATTATCAGTCTAACTCTATTTCTCTATGCTTGCTCTAATGACAATGACGATTATGAGGAAATTTCACCCGTTACTGTAGATTTAACACAAATTCCTTACCCTAATTTATCGCAATATCACTTTTTTGAAGGTGAAATGAAAAATCAAGTACCAGCTTTAGGTGTTCTTCCTTATTCACCTGCAAGTTCTTTATTTACTGATTATGCTCACAAAAAAAGATTTGTTTGGATGCCAAAAAATTCTAAGGCAACATTTAATGGTGTCGATAATGTATTGGAATTACCAGTAGGTTCAGTAATAATTAAGACTTTTTACTATGACCGTGTTCAACCCAATAATACAACTAAAATTATTGAAACACGTTTGATAATTCGAAAATCAACGGGGTGGATTTTTGCAGAATACATTTGGAACGACGAACAAACTGAGGCCACACTTAATATGAGTGGAAGTTTTAAAAATATCGATTTCGTGAATGACAATGGAAATCGATTAAACATTAACTACAGAATACCTTCTGAAACAGAGTGCTTAACGTGTCATAAAAAAAATGATCAACCAATACCAATTGGAATAAAACCTCAGAATTTGAATTGGAATTTGAACTATGGTTCTCAATCAAAAAATCAACTTCAAAAGTGGATTGAAATGGGATATTTGGAAAATACCATTCCAAGTAACATCAACACAACGGTAGATTATAATGACACGAGTCAACCATTAGAACTTCGTGTAAGATCTTACGTAGACATCAACTGCGCCCACTGCCATCAAGAAGGAAGCCATTGCGATTACAGACCTATTAGACTAGCTTTCAATGAAACAGCTAATCCTGCAAACTTAGGTGTTTGTATACCGCCACAAGAAGACATTAATGCAGGTTTAACAAACATTATTACTCCTTCTAATAGTGCAAGATCAGTAATGTTTTATCGAATTAATACAACTGATGAAAGTATTAGAATGCCTATTTTAGGACGAACAATAATCCATACCGAAGGAGTATCTTTATTAGAAGAATGGATTAATTCATTATCAAACTGTAACTAAATAAGCTCCAAATAGATGAAAAAAAAACTACTAACTTTCTTTTTGCTTTACTCAATCTTTTCAATAGGACAGAACGACTGCAATTCAGCTGTTATTATTGGCGCTGGCACTTTTACTGTGGATGCCATTAACGGATCTCCTTCAAATCTTGCATGTGTAAGTAACGGAAATACACAAGCAATTCCTTATGCAGAATGGTATCGATACGAACCTAGTCAAAATTATACAGTTACAGTTACAACAGATCTACAAATTAATTTCGGTGGTGACACTAACTTTAATGTATACAAAGGAAGTTGTGATACTTTAATTTGTCACTCAGGAGATGATGACGGAGGAACAATTGGCACAGGATATCTTTCAACTGCAACTTTTGATGTTACTGCTGGAACTACATATTTTATTGCTTTTGATAATAAATGGAGAGCAGCTGGATTTACCTTTCAATTAATCGAAAACTCCTACACTCCACCTCCCCCAAGCGTTATTGGCTTTACTACACAAACTATAAGCACAATTTCAGGATCTTATAACATATGTATTGTGGATATGAATGGTGATTACTTAGATGATGTAGTTAGTGTTTCTGCCAATAGTATATTGATTAATTACCAACAACCTAATGGTGGTTTTGTCAGTTCTAACATTACAACTACTACAGCTGATTTTCTACCCTCTTGGAGCTTAGCTGCCGGAGATATTGATAAAAATGGATTTAATGATTTAGTATATGGAGGAAGCAGTGGTGTTACCTTTATGAAAGCAAATGCCACAGGAACTGGTTTTACAGAAATCTCAGGTCCTCAATACGTTTTTTCTCAACGTTCAAATATGATTGACATAAATAATGATGGGCAATTAGACGTATTTGTATGTCACGATGTAGACCCAAATGTGTATTATATAAATGACGGTAATGGAAACTTAACATTTAATCAAGGTGGTTTAGGTGATCATTCTGAAGGAGGAAATTATGGTTCAATTTGGGTAGATTATGACAACGACGGAGATTCTGATTTGTTTATTGCCAAATGTAGAGGTGGTGGTTCCTCAGCTAAATATAACGAACTCCACAGAAACAATGGAAACGGAAACTTTACAAATGTTTCAGCAGCAGCTAACATGTATGATCCTATACAAACTTGGTCTGCGGCTTGGAATGATTATGATAACGATGGCGATATGGACGCACTTGTTGGTGCAAGTTCTACAACAGACGGTAGCCATAAACTCATGATTAATAATGGAAATGGAACGTTTACAAACGCAACAACTGGAACAGGCTGGGATGTTAACACTAGCCTAAGTACCGAACATGTTACTTACGATTTTGACAATGATGGTTTTGCCGATATTTTAGGCGGTGGAAATAAAATCATGAAAAACAACGGCAATATGACTTTTACACCAGTACCTGTAAATTTCAATGTAGGCTCTATTGGTGATCTTAATAATGATGGATTTCTAGATGTTCAAAATGGATCCACTATTTTTTTAAATAATGGCAACACTAACAACTGGATTAAAATAAACCTACAAGGACTAACTAGTAATCGAAATGGAATTGGGGCACGAGTAGAACTTCATGGCGAATGGGGTAAGCAAATTCGAGATGTTAGAAGTGGTGAAGGGTTTCGCCATATGAGTTCTTTAAATGTTCACTTTGGAATTGGAACAGCTACTGAAATTGA
>JAHRWO010000044.1 GCA_019105125.1 Flavobacterium sp. | reverse complement strand
AGAAGGTTTGTTGCGAACGTTGATGATTCGTACCGCTTCAACAGTTGAAATCATGGTATTGATTCAGTTTTTTGAAAACGATAAAAACGGAATCGAATTGATGATGAACTTCTTGGCAGAGCGTTTTCCGCAAATCACATCGTTACAATATGTTATCAATCAGAAATTGAATGACACGTTATATGACCAAGACATTATTTTATACAAAGGTCGCGATTACATTTTGGAAGAAATGGAAGGTTTACATTTTAGTATTAATGCGAAATCGTTCTATCAAACCAATTCGGACCAAGCGTATGAATTGTACAAAATCACTAGAGAATTTGCAGGCTTAACTGGAAACGAAACCGTTTACGATTTATACACAGGAACCGGAACCATTGCCCAATTTGTTTCGAAAAAAGCGAAGAAAGTAATTGGTGTTGAAGCTGTTCCAGAAGCCATTATAGATGCAAAAGCGAATGCCGAACGCAATAACATTACCAATTGTGAGTTTTATGTGGGAGACATGAAAAACGTATTCAACGACGAATTCATCAACCAACACGGACAACCTGATGTTATTATCACTGATCCACCAAGAGACGGTATGCACAAAGATGTCGTAGAGATGTTATTAAAAACTGGTGTGCCAAAAATTGTTTACGTTAGCTGTAATTCGGCAACACAAGCCCGTGATTTAGCTTTAATGGACGAAAAATACAAAGTAGTTCGAGTGCGTCCTGTGGATATGTTTCCGCAAACACATCATGTGGAAAACGTGGTTTTATTAGAAAAACGATAATAAAATTTTAAACCACATAGAAACATAGAAAATAATAAATAGAAAGTTCTGCATAGCATTACATTGAGACAAAGCTATGTTAACTATAAAAAGTAGAACACCTCTAAACATTAAAAAAACTATGTATCTATGTGGTAAAATAAAAAATCTATGAAAAAAATAGTTTTTATAACCCTATCCTTGCTCTTAGCCGTTTCCTTTTGGAACTGCGAAAAAGATGATATTTGTCCAGAAGGTACACCCGTAACACCTCGATTAATCATCGAATTTTACGATGCTGCCAATCCTACCGTTTTAAAGAATGTATCGAATTTAAAAGTGATGGCTCCCAATAGTACAGATAATCGTTTTAGTTTCAACAATGTTTCTAAAATCGAAGTTCCACTAGAAACTAGTGCTAATGTTACAACTTTAAATTTCATTCAAAATGGTAGTAATACAGACACTTCAGATGATAATCTTGATGCACTGACTTTTAATTACCAAAGTACAGATGAATACATTTCAAGAGCATGCGGTTTTAAAACGCTTTTTTATCTTAATACAACTAATCCTGTTGAAGTAACCAACGATGGAAGCAATTGGATTCAAGACATCATAGTAAACCAACCTAATATAGTAAACGAAAATGAAGTACATGTTAAGATTTATTTTTAGTCTAAGCTTATTGTGCGTTTCATTATTCGGAAAGGCACAAACTAAAGACACTGCAAAAGTTATGTATCCAGAACGCTACGGATTACGTTTAGGTACTGATTTACATAAAATTGCGCGTTCATTTTACGAAAAAGACTATAGAGGTTTTGAAATCGTGGGAGATTATCGCTTAACAAAACGTTTTTATATAGCAGGAGAAATTGGAACCGAAGATAAAACAGTAGACGACGACCGATTAAACTTCACCACTAAAGGAACCTATTTTAAAGCTGGATTTGATTACAATTCGTTTGAAAACTGGCTCGATATGGAAAACATGATTTACGTGGGAATGCGTTATGGTGTAAGTAGTTTTAATCACACCTTGAATAATTATAAAATCTATGACCCAACTAATTATTATGGTGAAAACACGGTAATTTCGGGAGAGAAATTTGATGGATTAAATGCCAGTTGGTTAGAAGTAGTAGGTGGCATCAAAGCCGAATTATTCAATAACCTATACTTAGGATTTTCAGTGCGATTGAATTATTTGGTTTCCAACAAAAGACCTGAAGGATTTGATAATCTTTTCATACCTGGTTATAATCGAACCTATGACGGAAAATTTGGAGCAGGATTTAATTACACCGTAAGTTATTTCATCCCCATTTACAAGAAAAACAAAACTACATCAGAGAAAAAATAAAAAACAAACCTGACAAATCTCAATGTCAGGTTTGTTTTATAACAGCAATAAAATTGTTTATTCAGCAAAACAATATTAATTTCTGTACAGCAAGCAAGTAATTACCCTAGGGAAATTATGTAATTACCCTAGGGAAAACATACAGTTACCCTAGAGAAAATGATTTTATATTGCTTTACAATTTAATACTAGTATAAGAAGAAATTAATATCTAAAAAAAGTAAAATTTAGTAGAGCAAAAAATCGGCAATACCACTGTAAATTGCACTCATGTAAGTACAAAAAGCATTCAACAAACAAAAAATCCATTTGATGATTTATAGGATTTTTTTACTATTTTTGTTAAAAAGATTGTGAGTTTTTTCACAGTCTAACGTTAGCGGTTATGTTAGAAAAACGAGACGAATAGAATGGAAAAATGGAAATTAAATGTTTGGTTAATTATAGTTATTTGTACAATAATAATTGGTTATCCATTTTTTGCAATTAAATATTTTGAAACTTCAACAGCATTAAAAATTACTGCAAAATTTTTACTGTTACCAATTGTTCTTTTTTTACTAATATTTGGACCAAAATTTTATTATAAAAGTGTAAAACCTTTAGATAAAGATATTCCGAAAAATAAATTTAAAGAAAAAGCGAGAGATTTATTTTCAATTTTTATGATGATTATTTGTTCGACAGGAATTTTGTTTGGAATTGCATTCTCACTAATAATCACAACAAATAAATTTTTCGGAAAATCTGAAAATGTAAAAATTAATGAAAGTGTTGAAAAATACGAACCATATATAACAAAAAATGGAAGATTAAGACATTATATTGATTTTAGAAATCCGAAAACACAAGAAATAATTCATTTAGAAGTTTATAGAGAATATTATGTTGGAGAAATTTTTGAGAAAGAAATGAATTATGGAGCGTGGGGAATTTTATACTCAACTGAATAAAAACACAACCGCTAATCGAGTAGACGGCTCCGCCAGAAACTGACGGAGTGCGCCTCTCAAATGTTTACATTCACGAAATCCTAAAAAAAACAAACTAAACTTTGAGTACACCACCGAGTCCTTCGACAAGGCTCAGGATAAACCAAGCGGGTCATCCCGTGAAATCGGGATAGGCTCCAATAGATGGGTTAAGTTGTAAGTGCATTTAGGATTAAACACAAAAAATAAATTTATCTCAAGGCGAAACAGAGCAAAACAAAAAAATCCCGAGCTATCTCGGGATTCTTTTTAATTATATGTTCAAACTTCTTATTTCTTAACTGGAATATTTTGTAAAATTTCCAAAACAAACTTCCAATATTTTTGAGCGGAAGAAATACTCGCTCTTTCATCTGGGCTGTGTGCGCCGTGGATCGTTGGTCCAAAAGAAATCATATCCATGTTAGGATAATTTGTTCCTAAAATACCACATTCTAATCCTGCGTGACAAGCTACTACATTAGGTTTTGATCCGTTTTGTTTTTCGTAAATAGAAGTTAATACATCTAAAATTTCAGATTTTACATTGGGTGTCCAACCTGGGTAACTTCCTGTAAATTCTACTTCGCAACCAAACAATTCGTAAGCCGAACGCAACGCATTAGCCAAATCAAATTTAGAACTCTCCACAGACGAACGCGTTAAATTCTGAATCGAAATTTCACCGTCTTTTACAATTACTCTTGCAATATTATTTGAAGTTTCTACTAAATCAGCCATATCAGCCGACATTCTGTAAACACCGTTATGCGCAGCATAAATCGCTCTTAATAAACCTTCTTGCACGCCTAAATCCATTACTTTCGCTGGAGTGGAATCGCTTTTAACAATCTCAATCGTTAAATTCGGTTCCATCGTTTTGAACTCGGCTTTGATTTCGTTGATGATTTCTTGCATATCAAAAACAAAAGCTTCGTCATAAATCGCTGCGATAATTACTTTAGCAACACTTTCTCTAGGAATCGCATTACGCAAACTTCCACCAGAAATTTCAGAAATTTGAAGACCAAAATTTTCAAATCCATCAAATAACAAACGGTTCATGATTTTATTGGCATTTCCTAATCCTTTATGAATATCCATTCCCGAGTGACCGCCTTTTAAGCCTTTTACGGTAATGGTATAACCCACCGAACCTTCAGGCGTTTCTTCTTCGTTGTAGGTTCTAGTAGCCGTTACATCTACTCCACCCGCACATCCGATATCGATTTCATCGTCTTCTTCTGTATCTAAATTCAGTAAAATTTCTCCGTCAAGCATGCCACCTTGTAAGCCCATTGCTCCCGTCATTCCCGTTTCTTCGTCAATTGTGAACAACGCTTCGATTGCTGGATGCGGAATATCAGTACTCTCTAAAATCGCCATAATGGTTGCTACTCCTAAACCGTTATCAGCACCAAGCGTAGTTCCTTTAGCACGAACCCAGTCACCATCGACATACATTTCAATTCCTTGTGTATCGAAATCGAAATTCGTATCGTTATTTTTTTGGTGTACCATATCCAAATGCGATTGCATTACGATGGTTTTACGATTTTCCATACCTGGAGTCGCTGGTTTTTTGATAATTACATTCCCCACATGATCTTTCACAGTTGGCAATCCTAATTTTTGTCCGAATTCCATCATGAACGCAATCACACGCTCTTCTTTCTTAGACGGACGTGGCACGGCATTCAAATCGGCAAATTTGTTCCAAAGTGCTTTTGGCTCTAAATTTCTTATTTCTTGGCTCATTGTTTTATTTATTATTTTTTAAATCTGATATAATTATGATAATCTCGTTTTTCAAATGTGGTAAATCAAATTGAATTACATTCCAAACTACGGCAGTATCTACTCCAAAATATTCGTGAATTAGTAAATTTCGAAAACCGATAATTTGTTTCCATTCCACAGTTTGATAAATAGTAATAATTTCTTTTGATAAATGATTTGAAGCTTCTCCAATAATTTCAAGTTGTCGAACAGAAGCATTTAACATCATTGAATTTTGTTCAAAATCAGAAAAACTAACATCTAAAGTGTATTTTTCAATTTCATCAATTGCATCAAGAATATGCTGTAATCGTATTAAATCTTTAGGATTACTTGGCATAAATCAGTCTTTTTTCACTATCAATAATAGGTTTGATGTACTTAGAAATGGCATTTGAAGAAACCAAATCAACTTTTTTACCTAATAATTGTTCTAAATCGAATTTCATTTGAACAAATTGAAGTCCAATTCTTTCAGAATAATCCAATTCAATTAACAAATCTACATCGCTATCATTTTGAGCCTCATTTCTTACATATGAACCAAAAAGATACGCTTTCAAAACGGGTTTTGTTTTGAAATAGTTTGAGATTTTTAATATTTGAGATTTTCCTAATTGCATACTACAAATATAAGAAGAGTTTTTATATTTACGATATGAAAAAAATTATTGCTTTTAGCCTAATTATCCAAATCATCGTAGTGAAAACGATTGGTTTATTTCCTGATTTTGTAGAAAATTGGTACAGCAAAGGTTTTTATCCAAAATTGGCTTTTGTGTCAAGAAAAACATTAGGTTGGTTGCCATTTTCGTTTGGCGATGTTACTTATTTCATTCTAATTTTACTTTTATTCCGATGGATTTGGAAACACCGTATCGGCTTTTTCAAAGAATGGAAAAATAACGGATTAGCGATATTGAGTTGGGTTTCGGTGTTTTATTTTTTCTTTCACATCCTTTGGGGAATGAACTATTACCGAATTCCGTTACATGAAAAATTGAATATTGAAAAAGAATATTCTATACAGGAATTGAAAGATTTTACAGAAAGAATGTTGGTAAAAACCAATGAACTACAATTGCAAATCGCTAAAAATGATACGGTTGCTGTTATGATTCCGTATTCTCATGACAAAATTTATGATTTTGCTTTAAAAGGTTATGTGAACATTCCAAGTGATTTACAAGAGTTCCGTTATGAAATAAAAAGTATTAAATCATCATTGTTCAGTTATCCATTGAGTTATATGGGTTTTGGAGGTTATTTGAATCCGTTTACCAATGAAGCACAAGTCAATTATTTAAAGCCAAAATACACTTCACCATTAACAACTTGCCACGAAATGGCACATCAAACCGGAATTGGGAGCGAAAGCGAATGTAATTTCATTGGATTTGTAACGGCTGCTAAAAATGAGGATTTGTATTTCCAATATTCGGCTTACAGTTTTGCGTTGCGCTATGCATTACACAATTTGGAGATGATGCAAGTGGGAAGTTCAAAATCTTATTTGAAAAAAGTGAATAAAGGCGTTTTGAAAAACTTTGAAGAAAACACAACCTTTTGGAAGGAATATCAAACGCTAATCAATACCTTTTTCGAATATTTCTACGACAATTTCCTAAAAGCCAATCAACAAAAAGACGGCATGGAGGGATATAATAAATTTATTGGACTAGCAATTGGTTATGAAAAATTGTAACAAATTAAAGCTATCTACTACTTATTTAATATGAAATCAGAATCGGAAGCACTTTTCGTTAAAGAACTCAAAGAAAATCAGAATATAATCCACAAAATTTGTAGGTTATATACTACTGATGAGGATTCACATAACGATTTGTTCCAAGAAATAACGATTCAATTATGGAAAGCTTTTCCCAACTTCAGAGGCGATTCAAAATTCACGACTTGGGCCTATCGCGTAGGGTTAAATACCGCAATTACTTTGTACAGAAAAAAGAAAAGAACTATTGACACCATTGAGTTTGATAGTACTTTTCATAAGGTAACACAAGATGATTACAATTTTGAAGAAGAAGAAAAATTAAAGCTTTTGTACAGTGCTATTAGCGAATTAAACGATATTGAAAAAGCCTTAGTTTTCTTGTATTTAGAAGATAAAGATTATACCGAAATTTCAGAAACGCTGGGGATTAGTGAAGTGAATGCACGAGTAAAAATGAACCGTGTAAAAGGGAAATTAAAAAAAATATTAAATCCGTAGCTATGGATGAATTAGAATTATTAAAAAAAGATTGGAAAAAACAAGAGGGGTTGTTCCATCAAATAAGCGAAAAAGAAATTTACGGAATGCTGCACAAAGGTTCGTCTTCAATTGTGAAGTGGATTTTGATTATCAGTGTTTTAGAATTACTTTTATGGTTGAGTATTTCCTTTTTAACTACAGATGATCAATACTTAAAAACTCTTGAATTATATCATCTCGATACTCTAATGCCTATTATGTCTCTGATAAGCTATGGTGTAATTATCTTTTTTATCATTTTGTTTTTCAAAAACTACAGAGCCATAAATACCACAGATAATGTAAAACAATTAATGCAAAACATTTTAAAAACACGTAAAACCGTAAAATATTATGTTTGGTATAACTTAGGAATGACAGCAATATCGATGATTATTGTTTTTATTTTCCAATTTTTATACGACCCTTCTATAAACAAAATGATTGATAACGTATCTTCTAACGTAGATACCAAAACATTTTACTGTATCATGATTGTAATTTACACGATTGTAATTACTATATTCATTGGTCTTATTTGGTTGTTCTACCGTTTATTGTATGGAATTTTAATGAAAAAACTACAAAAAAACTACGACGAACTTAAAAAAATAGACTACTAATGAAAAAAATCTTTATTTCGCTTTTAACTTTAATTTCAGGATTCTCATTCTCTCAAGAATTAGAAAAAAGTTTACTTTGGAGAATCTCAGGTAATGGATTACAACAAGAATCGTACCTATTTGGGACGATTCACATGACTTGTGATGCTACTTTAGAAAAAAATACCATAAAGGCCTTAGAAAATACCAAACAATTATATTTAGAATTGGACATGGATGATGAATCGATGCAAAAGCAAATGATGAAACACATGATAATGAAGGATGATAAAAAACTTTCCTCATTATTAAGTGCTGAGGATTTTAAATTAGTGGATGAATTTTTAAAGAAAAATATTAAAATGTCGGCAAAAATGTTCGACAGTTTTAAACCATTCATCGTAACTACAATGTTATACCCTAAAATGCTAGATTGTCCTTTTCAATCGGTTGAAAATACTTTAATGAAAATTTCTAAAGAACAAAACGAAGAAATATTTGGACTAGAAACTGTTGAAGAACAAATGCGTGTTTTTGATAAAATTCCATATGAAATTCAAGCAGAGGAATTGGTTAAAATGGCTAAAAGTGATTTAGCAAAAGATAAAGCCGAAATGAATAAAATGATGAAAATCTATCAAAACAAAGACATTGAAGGGATGTTGAAAATGATGGAGGAATCAGACAATAAAATTTCTGCTGAAAATCAAGAGGTTTTACTGAACAACCGCAACAAGAATTGGATTCCCTTAATGATAGAAATTATGTCTGATAAACCAACATTCTTCGGTGTAGGCGCAGCACATTTAGCTGGTGAAGAAGGAGTTATAAATCTTTTAAGAAAAAAAGGCTATGAAGTAGAAGCCGTTAAATAACAAAAAGGTTCTGAATAAAATTCAGAACCTTTTTGTTAATAACTCCAACGTCTTTGTTCATCTTCTTTACGTTTTTCCTCTAACACCTCTGCTGGTATCACTTTTAAAAGCGAGGGGTGTTGCTCAATAGCAAATTCAATCATCTCTACAATCTTTTCAACTGAATCATTTTCATAATCAATTTGTAAAGGCTCTTTAATCACCATAGATTGCAGTATTCCTTTCTTTTTGATCATAAGTCCTTTTCTATCAAAAGAACGACGAAAACCATCAATTACAATTGGCACTACGATTGGCTTGTGCTGTAGAATAATATGTGCCGTTCCTTTACGAACTGGTTTAAAAGAACGTGTAGTACCTTGAGGAAAAGTAATCACCCAACCATCTTGTAACGCAATTTTGATATTTTCGGTATCATTTGGATTCACTTCTTTTTTCTCCGTGACATCTTGTCCCTTTGCTCTCCAAGTTCTTTCAACTGTAATGGCACCAGCGTAAGCAAAAATTCGA
>JAHRWO010000330.1 GCA_019105125.1 Flavobacterium sp. | reverse complement strand
TCGTTCTGTCATTTGATTTAAAACGCCTGATTGCACTATTGGGTGTAGGTTTCCTAATAAAACTACATCTGAATTTTTATAGGCTTGTGGTACCACTGGATTAAAATCGGCCAAAACATTTAATTCTGTTACTAAAGTGTCGCGAGAATTTAAATCGTTGTGGTATTTTCCACTCCAAAAGAAGGTTTTTCCTCCTTTTACGATTTCGATTCCTTCTATATTTACTCCTTTACTTTCTAATAAATCTAAATATTCCTTTGGGAAATCCTCACCAACCACAGAAACTACTGCTGCATCTACATTAAAAAAGTTAGACGCTAAACCAATGTAAGTCGCGGCTCCTCCTAAAATTTTATCTGTTTTTCCGAAAGGCGTTTCAATAGCATCAAAAGCTACTGTTCCTACTATTAATAGTTTGTTCATTAAATTGAATTTGAAATAAGGTGCAAAGATAAGTTTTTGTTTAGAAGTTTAAAAGTTTATGTGTTTAAAAGTTAACACACTACAACAACTTCCCTTCTTCTCTCTCATAAAACTCATCAATTGATAATTTTTCTTGTTGGGAAGCCATAACGGCTAATGCATCACAACGTTCGTTTTGAGGATGACTGTTGTGTCCTTTTACCCATTGAAAATCGACTTGATGTTTGCGGTACACTTTTAAGAAACGCATCCATAAATCGGGGTTTTTCTTAGCTTTGAAGTTGATTTTTTCCCATTGAAATACCCAACGCTTTTCTACAGAATCTACTACATATTTCGAATCGGAAACAACTAAAACTTTCGTTTTTGGATTTTTTAATTTTTCTAAACCTACAATTACCGCTAATAATTCCATTCTATTATTAGTAGATAACCTAAAACCTTCGTAAAATTCTTTTTTATAAGGCGTTCCCACCATTTCCATCACCACGCCATAGCCAGCTGGCCCAGGATTTCCCTTGGCAGCGCCGTCTGTATATATGTGAACTTCGTGACTCAAGTAAAAAGTGATTAGTAATTAGTGATTAGCTTTCCAATTACCTCAGGAAAATACTGATGTTCTAATTCGTGGATTTTGTTCGCAATTTCTTCCGCTGTTTTGCAATCCTCGATATTGACCGCTTTTTGAAAAATGAACTCGCCTTCATCGTAATGTTCGTTTACATAATGAATGGTGATTCCGGTTTCTTTTTCATTATTTTCTAAAACAGCTTGATGCACATTCATTCCATACATGCCTTTTCCACCATATTTTGGCAATAAAGCAGGATGAATATTAATTACTTTTGGGTATTCCTTTAATATAGACTCGGGAAATTTTAGAAGAAATCCTGCTAAAACGATTAAATCAGGTTGAAATTGGTGCAATTGTTCCAATACAAAACCTTCATTTAATTGGCTTTTTGAAAAAACCACTGAAGGAATGTTATGATTTTTTGCTCGATCTAACACTTTGGCATCTGGTTTGTTAGAAAAGATAGCGACTACAGTTCCTTGGTTATTTTTTTTAAAATAGCGAATAATTTCTTCGGCATTTGAGCCATTTCCGGAAGCAAAAAGCACAATATTCTTCATTTCAGTATTGATTTCTTCCCACAAAAAAAAGAATAATTATTGGTAAAAAATAAAAAAAAGAAGCCTTTGTGAATATTTTTTTTTATTTTCGTAGTCACATTTAGTAACAAAAAGGTTGTTTTAAAATAAAGTTTTTTATTTTTGCCAACAAATTAAATTAAAAATTAAAGATTATGTCAGAGATTGCATCAGGAGTAAAAGCGATTATCGTAGACAAATTAGGCGTTGACGAAAACGAAGTTGTAGCAGAGGCTAGCTTCACAAACGATTTAGGAGCTGATTCATTAGACACTGTTGAGCTAATTATGGAGTTCGAAAAAGAATTTGATATTCAAATTCCAGACGACCAAGCTGAAAACATTGCTACAGTAGGTCAAGCTATTTCTTACATCGAAGAAGCTAAAAAATAATAAATAAATTACCCGTGTGCTTATTTTGGCATACGGGTTTTTATTATTTTAAAGAAAATTAGACTATTTTTGATTGAAATTCAATCACAATATATTGAAATACCCTTGTCTCTTTACTACTAATAATTAAAGAATACACGGGTATTATTTGTTTAAACGATTTTTTAAAAATTAGAATATGCAATTAAAGCGTGTTGTTGTAACAGGTCTTGGAGCGTTAACTCCTATTGGAAATACTCTTCAAGAATATTGGGACGGTCTTGTGAACGGAAAAAGTGGCGCTGCCCCTATTACTTATTACGATACTGAAAAGCATAAAACCAAATTTGCTTGTGAAATTAAAAATTTCAACGTTGAAGATTTTATCGACAAGAAAGAGGTTCGTAGAATGGATAAGTTTGCTCAATATGCAATTGTTGCGAGCGATGAAGCCATCAAAGATGCGGGTATTTCATTAGAAAACGTAAACAAACATAGAGTTGGAGTTATTTGGGGAGCAGGCATTGGAGGTTTACAAACCTTTCAAGATGAAGTAATGAATTATGCCGCTGGTGATGGAACACCGCGTTTTAATCCATTCTTTATTCCTAAAATGATTGCAGATATTGCTCCTGGACACATTTCAATGCGAAATGGTTTCATGGGACCAAA
>JAHRWO010000321.1 GCA_019105125.1 Flavobacterium sp. | reverse complement strand
TATCCGAAAAATGATTGCCAAAGCCATTGCTGAAAAGAATGAAACCTTTTGGAACGAATTGATTTGGCGCGAATTTTTCATGCAAATCTTATGGCATTTTCCACATACGGCAAACAAAAGTTTCAAGGAAAAATACGATGCAATTCAATGGGAAAATAACGAAGAACTATTCAAAAAATGGTGTCAAGGAAAAACGGGCTACCCTTTTGTTGATGCCGGAATGCGTGAATTAAACAAAACGGGACACATGCACAATCGGGTTCGAATGATTGTAGCCAGTTTCCTTTGTAAACATCTTTTAATTGATTGGCGTTGGGGCGAAGCTTATTTCGCTCAAAACCTTTTGGATTATGAAATGGCAAGTAACGTTGGGAATTGGCAATGGGCTGCTGGTTCTGGTGTTGATGCTGCACCATATTTCCGAATTTTCAACCCAACGGAACAAATCAAAAAGTTCGATAAAGACTTAAAATACATCAAAAAATGGGTTCCCGAGTTGGAAACTCAATATTATCCAAAACCTATTGTAGACCATAAAGAAGCACGTGAAAAATGTTTAAAAGTCTATAAAGAAGCGGTGGGTTAGAATAGCGTTGCCCTAAACACTATAAAACGAAAAAAATGAAAATTGTTTGGTTCAAGAGAGATTTGCGTTTGCACGATCATGAAGCCTTACATGAAGCCTTATCGACTTCTGGGAAGACATTATTGCTTTACATTTTTGAACCTTCGTTGATGAAAGATTATCATTACAGTCAACGTCATTTTGATTTTATAAAACAATCTTTAGAAGCCTTACAAAAAGAACTTTTAAAATATCACACGCAAATCTTAATTGTTCAAGGAGAAGCAGTTGCAGTTTTTGAAAAATTAACCAAACTAATTTCTATAAGAGCGGTTTATTCACATCAGGAAACGGGAATAAAATTAACTTTTGATAGGGATTTGGCAGTTGCTAAACTTCTGAGAAATAAAGGAATTATCTGGAACGAATACATTACTAACGGTGTTATTCGAGGAATAAAAAATAGAAAAACGTGGAAAGAAGATTGGTATGATTTTATGGATAAAGATTGTCTTCCGTTTCAACCTACGCCACGAAGTTTTGTAAAATATATTGAAATTGAAGAATTAGAGAATCATTTCGAAATTCCATCCATAAAAACCGTTCATAATCCTAATTTTCAGAAAGGTGGCGTTCCAACAGCTTTACGCTATATGAAATCTTTTTTTGAAGAACGTGTTCAAAATTACAGCAGTCACATTTCAAAACCTGAACTGGCTAGAAAAGGCTGTAGTCGTTTGTCGCCTTATATTGCTTGGGGAAATTTATCTATTCGACAAGTGTATACCAAAGCTTGGGAATTACATCAGCAAGGAAAATTCAAGCGTCAGATTTCTAATTTTGCCTCTCGATTACGTTGGCAAGCGCATTTCATACAAAAATTTGAGATGGAATGTTCAATGGAATTCATCGCTGTAAATAAAGGCTATCGCAATTTGAATCAAAGAGTTAACGAAAAATTCCACAAAGCTTGGATTACTGGAAAAACGGGTGTTCCACTGGTTGATGCTTGTATGCGTTGTTTGAATACGACTGGTTATTTGAATTTTAGAATGCGTGCTTTGGTGGTATCGTTTTATACGCATCATTTGTTCCAACCTTGGCAAAATTGTAGTCCGCATTTAGCCCAACAATTTTTAGATTTTGAACCTGGAATTCATTATCCGCAAATTCAGATGCAAGCTGGTGTTACGGGAATCAATACACTTCGGGTTTATAATCCGGTGAAAAATTCTTACGAACATGATGAAGATGGCAATTTCATCAAAAAATGGGTTCCAGAATTAGCTAATATTCCAACGGAATTTATTCACGAACCTTGGAAATTAACTCCAATAGAATCCATGTTGTATGGATTTGAATTGGGACGCGATTATCCAAATCCTATTGTTAATTTAGAGGAAGCTAGAAAGTTCTCCAGTGATTTCTTTTGGTCGATGCGAAAAAATGAATCCGTAAAAAAAGATAGTAAACGCATTTTAGCGAAACATACCTTACACGATCAAGAAATGAGTTAGTTTAAATCTCGAACTTTCTCATAATTTAATTCGTTGAAATTTCGAATAACAATATTGGCTTTTGATAAATCTTGGTCTTTCGAATGAAAACTATCATAACCAACGCAGAAAATTCCGGCTGAAACTGCGGCTTGAATTCCGTTGGTGCTGTCTTCAATTACGATGCAATTTTCTTTTGAAGCAATTGATAAACTAGCAGCATGTTCAAAAATAGCTGGATGCGGTTTTGACTTCGGAAAATCTTCACCTGATACAATATGGGTAAAATATTGATGTAAATTAAAACGAGTGAATACTCTGTTAATCGTAACTTTTGAAGCCGAAGACGCTACAATCAATTGGATTCCGTTGACATGTAAATCTTTGATTAACTCTTCTACTCCATCTATCAAATACAAATCTTCTTTCAAATCGAAAGCTTCATTAAATAAATGACGTTTTCTTAAGATTAAATCTTCCACATCTTCTTGTAAATCGAACTGTGCTTTTAATTTCTGAAAGATATTTCGAGTAGAATTACCCGTAAACGAACGATACATTTCATCTGAAACTTCGATGCTTAATTCTTTAAAATGTTGGTAATACGCAAAATGATGTACCGGTTCGGTATCTACAATTACGCCATCCATATCGAAGATTACAGTTTGTATCATAAAATTTGTAAAATTTTTAGTTTTGGAACACAGATTTAAGAAATTTTAAAAATTATTATAATTTCTTAAATCTGTGTTCCTAATATATTATTCAATTAAGATTTAAAATTCAAATTCTCTACCATCATCCGCCAAAAGTACATTTTCAAAAATGGTTTGTGCTTCGGTTTTGAAAGGTTCAATAGAACCGTAACGTGTAGAATAATGTCCTAGAATTAAATTTTTAGCATTCGCTAATTTTGCAATTTTAGCCGCTTCTTTTGCTGTTGCATGTTTCGTTTTTTCCGTGTATTGTGCTTCTGATTCTAAGAAAGTAGATTCATGATATAAAACATCGACATCTTTAATAATCGGAACAATAGATTCATCATACAAAGTATCGCTACAAAACGCATAACTCATAGGAGCATCAGGCGGAAACGAAAGTAATTCATTAGCAATCACTTCGCCTGAATCCAAAGTCACATTCCCTCCGGATTTAATTTTATCAAAATACACTTTTTCAATTTTATATTCTGCAACAGCTTCGATATTCAAATGGCGTTTTCCTAACTTTTCTTGAAACAAAAATCCGTTGGTATACACGCGGTGATTTAATGGAATTGTTTTTACAATTACCGTTTCGTCTTCAAAAATCACTTCACTTTCTTTAGATTCTAATTCATGGAAATACAAATTGTAACCTGTAAACGAACCCGAAGCTCGTAATTGCAATAAAATAATTTCTTTAATTCCTTTTGGACCATAAA
>JAHRWO010000299.1 GCA_019105125.1 Flavobacterium sp. | reverse complement strand
CAACAAAACATCAGGATTGGTTTGAATGAAAAACGTATCCTGCATATCTCTTGCCGGATGGTATTCTGGTAAATTTAATGCCGTGAAATTGTGCCAATCATCCTCGATTTCTGGACCTTCAGACACATTGAAACCAATGGTTGAAAAAATATCAATCATTTGGTTTTTTACAATTGAAATTGGGTGGCGCGAACCAATGTTCATCGCTTCTCCTGGACGTGTAGTATCGCCGTAAATTCCTTTTGCTTCTTCTTTATTTTCTAAAGCGTCTTGAATGGTTTTTACCTTTTCTTCTGCCGAAGTTTTCAATTCGTTGATGACTTGTCCAAATTCTTTCTTTTGTTCGTTTGGAACATTTTTGAATTCGGCAAAAAAGTCTTTCAACAAGCCTTTACTTCCTAAATATTTAATTCGGAAGGCTTCTAATTGTTCTTTATTGTCGGTTTGAAAAGCTTTTACTTCTTCAATATGGGCTTTAATCGTTTCTGTCATCGCTCGTTGTATAAAGGTGCAAATTTATGGATTTTTAATGAAAGTAAACAGTCTCAGTCACAGTTTTCAGAATTTACAAATTTGCCAACTGCGACTGCGACTGAAAACTAATCTATCAATTCTTTCTCTAAAAAGTAACCTACAATTGCTTCTTTCATTAATACCGCTTGCTCGCCTGCTTTTAGTGGTGGCAATTCTTCTTTTACTTTGTAATGCGGCCAGCCATCGTTGTCGAAATATTCAAATTCGTAGTAGCCATAAGGCTCTAACAAACGGCAAATGGCGATGTGCATTAGGTTTACTTTTTCATCTTTTTTGAAAGTAGCGTGAATTTTTCCCAATTCTTGTACACCGATTAAGTAGATGATTCCCTCTAAATCAAGGGTTTCTCCATCTGCGAATTTATTTGATAATATAGTGACAACGCTTTCCCAACGCTGTTTTAATTGTTCGTCTCTTGACATGTTTTTGGGTTTAAGGTGATGGGTGATGGGTGATGGGTTCCAATGACCAATTACCGATAACCAATTACCAAATTTCTTGCAAAGATAACAACAGAAAACCACTTTCAACAATTCTTTTATCTTTGTTCTTTATTCTATTTTCTTTGATATGAGTTTTATTGATATTGTTTTTGCAGTTTTATTGGGATTTGCGGTTTATAAAGGTTTGAAAAACGGACTTTTTGTAGAAGTGGCTTCTTTGGTTGCTTTGATTTTAGGCATTTACCTTGCGATTAAATTTTCGAATTTAGTAGGTGCTATTTTTACTGGATTTGTACCAAGTTGGAATCCAAAATATATTGAAATTACTGCTTTTATTATTACGTTTTTGTTGGTGGTGATTGGAATTCATTTAAGCGCAAAAATTCTAACCAAATTAGCAGATTTTGCTTTTTTAGGTTGGATAAACAAATTAGCTGGCGTTATTTTTAGTTTGTTAAAAACAATTTTAGCTTTGAGTGTTGTGCTTTTTATTTTTGAGAAAATCAACATTAACAACATGCTGCTTTCTAAAGAAACACAAGAGAATTGGATTTTTTATAATCCAATCCAGAATATTTCAAAAGCGATTTATCCTACGATTGAAGGGTGGTATGATAGTTTGAAGTCAGAAGTTGCGAGTGAATAAAGCTTCGACAAGCTCAGCCTGACAAATCTAAATTCTGAACACTTTCAACTGAACACTGAACACTATTTCTTCACTTCCTTAATCGCTTCTTTGTTTATCCAAGCTTTCGTTTTGTCGGTAAGTTCTACTTGTTTCCAATTGCCTAACTCTTCTAAAACGAAAACTTTTGTGCCTTCGTGAAGTGTTACTACATCTTCCGAACTGTTTTTAGGTTCGGCTTTCAAAGTCGTTGATTCCGCAAAAACGATGGCTGGATTGTAATTTGCATCAAATTTCTTCTGTAAAAATGCTGAGAATACGGTTACGCTAATTCCGATTAAAAACAACAGAAACAAACTGAAAAAAGTGCGTTTTAGAAACACTGTATTTCCGAAATAATACCCCAAAAACGAAAGTAAACTCAGGAAGGCAATAGAAACAGCTATCCAAGCCCAAGTATCGTAATGAAGTTTGGACGTAAATTCTTTCACCATTTTCTTAAAACCTACTTCTGGAAGGATTTTAATGTCGTCTATTGCCATTTTTTGGGCAAATGACAGATTGGTTTGTATGGCTTCGTCATCTGGGTTTAAAAGCAATGCTTTTTCGTAATTGTAAATCGATGGCGCTACTTTGCCTAATTTGTAATAGCAATTGGCAATATTAAAATACAAATCGGCTGATTCGTTGCCTTGATTTATAATGCTTTCGAAAGATTGCAACGCTTGTTCGTAATCGCCTTTGTTATATAAATCGTTTGCTTTTTTGAAGGTAGCGTCGATAGATTCACTTGCATTGGCAAATGAAATCAAAAACAAAAGGAATAGTATAATCTGCTTTTTCATTATTTCAATTGTTTTTCAAGTTCTGAAATTCGTTCCACAGCTCGTTCAAAATCATTTGTCATGGCAATATCGGTTGCTGGCGCGTATCGTGCGAATTCGCAATCGTTCATTAATTCCATAAATCGATTAATACTTTCTTCAGATGCGTTTCGTTGTTGCAATAATTCGATGATATTGTCTTTACTCATTTCAACGGTTTCGAT
>JAHRWO010000055.1 GCA_019105125.1 Flavobacterium sp. | reverse complement strand
TAAAAAGTTTACTGAAGAAGATGGTTCTTTTCACTTTAAAAAACACAAAATTTATTTGTACAAAGAAGATTTCGCTGCTTTCAGAGAAATTTTAGATGAAATGACTGATTTTGTTCTAGACCAAAAAGGAGAAGAAGTAATCTCAGAAAGACATCAAAAAGATTTCAAAAGAGAAGTTTACGTTGAAGGAAACGACGAAGTAAAATCAGCGGAAAGTTTTACTAATATTGATTTTGACGATATTTAATCGTAAGATTACAAAATACAAATCCCAAACTCTTAATTGAATTTGGGATTTTTTTTATCCTATTCGCAACCCATTTTCAACCCGAATATCAGAAGTCAGCAAAACAATATCGTTCTCCTCGCCTACTGATCCCAATACCAAACATTCGCTCATAAAATCGGCAATTTGTTTTTTAGGAAAATTGACAACAGCAACAATTTGTTTGCCAATTAAATCTTCTTTGGTGTAACGTTTGGTTATTTGAGCCGAAGATTTTTTAATTCCTAATTCAACACCAAAATCAATAGTTAATTGATACGCTGGTTTCTTTGCTTTTGGAAAATCATTTATTTCAATAATAGTTCCAACGCGCATTTCAACTTTCTCAAAATCATGCCAAGTTATCATATTTTATAAAATAAAAAAGTACAATTTACCACAAGGTAAATCATACTTATATTAGACTTTAAATAATTTTATTTTTTAGATTTTACTTTACAAGTATTAATTCCAAATAATACATAAAACGGACAAAATTGCACCGATGCAACGGTAATCATTACAGCTCCAACAACAAGAGCAATCCATTTTAAATTGCCTTCTAAAATTCCTGAAAGCCCAAGAATTATTGCAATTACACCTAACATTACTCTAACAAAACGATCGGCAGTTCCAATATTTTTTTTCATAGTTTAAAGTTTTATTTTACTACAGGTTTGTTTTTGCTTTTCCAATTGGTAATTCCGCCTTCTAAATCGGTAATGGTTTTAAATCCTAATTCTTTTAATCTTGCAGAAGCTTTTGCACTTCTTCCACCTGATTTACAATAAACCATAACTGTTTTTTCTTTATCTAAACTAGCTACTTTAGCATCAAAATCATCTGCCGTAACATCAATGTTTATTGCATTTTCTAAATGACCTTCGCTGAATTCTTCAGGTGTACGAACATCTACCAATTGTACTTCAGGTTGTGTCATCTTTTTCTCGTATTTAGACACTTCTAAAACTTGAACACCATCTGCTGGACTTTTCAAACAAGAAGTTACTCCTAAAAATAGGAATACTAAACTCAATACTTTTATCTTCATTATTTTGTTTTGTTTGGTTTTCGAATATAAATATACAAAAAAATTAATTTAAATGATTCCTAATTATTGTGGTTAAATCTCTAGCACTCAAAACCCCCGATTGACGCCATAACATTTTTCCTGTTTTAAATAACATTAAGGTTGGTACACCTCTAACCATAAAATGACTCGCCAAATCTTGGTGTTGGTCGACATTTACTTTTATAATTTTAACAGCATCTTTTAAATTCAATTTTACTTCTTGCAATATGGGCGACATCATTTTACAAGGACCGCACCAATCGGCATAGAAATCTACTAAAACCAAATCGTTACCGTTAATAATATCATTAAATTTTGCATTCATAATTTCACTTTTTATTCTTTACCAAAGGTACAATTTGAAAAATCTTTTTTCTGTAATATTTGTTACACAAACTTAACATGACAATTATCATTTTTTATTTTTCAGAAGCACTTTAAGTTTGTACTGTGCTAAAAATCTATTGCTATGTCAGTCTCAATTGTACAAAAATATAACGTTCCCGGACCTCGCTATACTAGTTATCCAACTGTTCCTTATTGGGAAGAGGAAAAATTCCATTTAGAAGATTGGAAGAGAACTTTGTTACAATCTTTCAAAGAATCCAATGCTACAGAAGGTATTAGTTTATACATTCATTTACCATTTTGCGAAAGTTTGTGTACGTTTTGTGGTTGTAACAAAAGAATTACCAAACGCCATGAAGTCGAAGACCCTTACATAACTGCGGTGATTAAAGAATGGAAATTGTATTGCGATTTATTCCCAAGAAAACCGATTATTAAAGAAATTCACTTAGGTGGTGGAACGCCAACATTCTTCTCTCCAGAAAATTTAGAACGTTTGATAAATGGTATTTTTCAATACGCAATAAAAGCCGAAGAACACGAATTTAGCTTTGAAGGACATCCAAATAATACTACAAAACAACATTTACAAACTTTATACGATTTAGGTTTTAGACGCGTAAGTTTTGGCGTGCAAGATTATTCACCAAAAGTGCAAGAAGCCATTCATAGAATTCAACCTTTTCATAATGTAGCTAAAGTTACGTTTTGGGCAAAAGAAATTGGATATACGTCTATTGGTCACGATTTGATTTTCGGATTACCATTTCAAACATTAGCGGATGTTAAAGACACTATTGATAAAACTAAGTCGTTATTCCCAGATCGATTAGCTTTTTACAGTTATGCGCATGTGCCATGGATTAAAGGAAATGGCCAACGTGGATTTAAAGACGAAGATTTACCTAAAGACGACGAGAAACGCATGTTGTATGAAGAAGGTAAAAAACAACTAGCGCAAAATGGCTATCACGAAATTGGAATGGACCACTTTGCTTTAGAAAACGACAGTATGTACAATTCATTTAAAGATGGAAAACTACATCGTAATTTCATGGGTTACACTGCTTCAAAAACACAATTAATGATTGGTTTAGGAGTTTCCTCTATTAGCGATAGTTGGTACAGTTTTGCTCAAAACGAAAAAACAATAGAAGATTATTACACGCATTTAGCCGAAGATCAATTGCCAATTTTCAGAGGTCA
>JAHRWO010000174.1 GCA_019105125.1 Flavobacterium sp. | reverse complement strand
AATAATCACTAAATCTGGATTCAATACGGGTAATTGTTCATTGAACAATCGGAATTTATTGTAATCCGAAGCTTTTGCTCCATTTACGCCAATACTGTGATAAATAATACCTGAATTATCATTTTCTAAAACCAATCCATTCAAAGCAAAATCATCAATTTCTTGTTTTGGAACGATGGCAATTTTATCTAATGGTGTTTCCGAAATATAATCGTTAGAAAATAACGAAGGTTGTAATTCGATAGGAATATATTCCGTTTTGGTAGTGGCTTTTGATTGTGTTCCTTTGGTCGGAATCGTCAAAACTTTACCATCGCGAATCATATCACTTTTTAAACCGTTTGCTTGTTTCAAAGCTTTCAAAGAAACGTTGTATTTGTCGGCAATTCCTCCTAAAACTTCACCTGGCTTTACTTTATGCGTGATTTTTTTCGGAACTTTTCGTTCAATGACAATGTTTTTATTAGAAATCGAAACATCAAATAAATTAACATTTTGAGGCGTGATTACTTTCAATTTTGTAAAATAATATTGCGCATCTTTCACATGCATTTGAATCGCAAAATCTTTTGAAGTCGTTTCCATAGAAAAGCCGCTCAAACCAACCGGACGATTAGCATCGGCATATAAATTTCTAAAACTTTGAAAATTTCCTGAAGCGGAATAACGAATCGGAGCACTGTTATTGGTTTTAGCTACGCTATACGGAAAAGTAAATCCAAAGCCTCCATTTCCATATACTTTTTGAAACTGAGTACGAATTTTTGCGGTAAATAAATCCGCTTGAATATGTGAATCCCCAATATGAACAATATTAATCTTTCCCGATTTGCTTTGCTCTAATTGGTACATTTTTTCATAAAAAGCAATTAGTGCAGTTGGATTGTGAATATCATTTCCCGTAAAAGTAACTTCGATGGAATCGATAACGGGAACCTCTACTTCAACTGAGTCTATAGGAACTAATAAAGTATCTTGAGAAAATCCAAAAAATGAAAATCCCAACAAAAGCATCAAAAATCTATTCTTCATATACCGAATCTTTAGTAATTATGACACTATCTTTTTTTACTGGAGCAGCGGGTTTTTTACGTTTTTTCCTCAATTCTTTATACATTTCGTAGCCTTTATTTAATTGGGTAAAAATTAAATTTGCAGCTTCTTTTGCTCCTCTGTGATTAAAATGCGTATAATCTTTATTGGCTTTTGCTGGCTCTTGTTCTACCCATTGAATCATAGAACCATCGCCCCCCATTAGCGCATACATATTTACAAAACTCGATTCTGATTTAATAGCATAACGCTTTTGTGCTGTGTTTAAAGGCACAACGGCAGAATCAGTTTTCATTTCTAAATCGTATTTGGTTGATTTATCAGCAGTTGACACAATTAAAATAGCTACTCCTGGGAAACATTCTTTCAAATGTGCAACCACTTTTGCCATTCGTTTTTCGTACCAACCGTAATTCAACGAACCATAATTCAATACGTTAGCTCCATATTGCAATACAATTAAATCGTAATCTAATTTCGAATGGAAAGCGCGCATCGTTGCTACATCAAAACTACCAATTGGCAAACCAGAATTTCCTCTATTTGAAAAATTATCTACGTGAACACCTTTTCCATCATCAAAATTGAATCCGTAAATTGGAATAGAATCCGCTTTTTTGAAATTTACTTTGATGCTTTTTAAATTACCTTCCGCTAAGGTTAACGTATTAACTAATTTATTTGGCATCAATTTTTTCACAATAGTGTCTGCTCCCAATGTATAAAATACTTTTCCTTCTTTATTCGAAGAACTTCCGTAAAATAAAGTTGGGCGAGGCAATTCGGATGCAAATCTTGTTTTATTCGCTTTGTATTTTACCCAAGCTACATTTGCCGTATCATTCGCATAAAATACATGACCGTTAACGCCAAAAGGATTAGATGGACGTTTTACCTTTAAATACGATTGGGTTTTCCAATTACCTGAAAATTCGTGTGTAATAGAACTTCTTGAACTTGCTGATTCCGATGTAATATTAACAAAACCAACACCTTGACCTCCGAATTTTTCTTGTAAATAAGTTCTAAAATCTTTAACTATTAAGTCGCCATCTGTCATTGAATCTCCAAAATAAGCAATACGAACGTTGCCATCTTTCTTGGTTTCTAATTGGAAAAGCTTTTCAAAAAAAGTAACTAAATATTGATTTCCAGTGTAGGTTTCAAAAGTTTCTGTTGGAAATTTAATTCCATTCACCACTTTATAATCAATAATAGTTTTCGCCATCGAATCTTCAACGGTTGCGCCTTCGTCTTCGGCAATAGCTTCCAAAAGCAAACTATCGACTACCACATTTTTAGAATCTAATTTACTTTCGGCGAATAATTTCTTAGGCAAAAACGTCTTGAATGCCAAAAAAGACAATCCAGAAACGATTAACACAATTAATGTTTGAAAAAAATATTTTGATGTGTTCATTTAATAAATTTCAAGTTCAAGAGCAAATTCAAAAATCAAGGATAACTTCAAACTCGTAACTCTTTTACATTCTCTCAGGAACATCAATTCCTAATAATTGAAATGCGTTTTTAATCGTGTTTCCAACTGATTTTGACAATTGTACTCTAAACACTTTTTTATCGTGATTTTCTTCTCCTAAAATCGAAACTTGTTGATAGAACGAATTGAATTCTTTTACCAAATCATACGTATAATTCGCAATCAACGCCGGACTATGATTTTCAGCCGCATTTTGAATTACTTCAGGGAATAATTGCACTTGCTTGATTAATTCTTTCTCTTTTTCATGCATCTCGACTTCGCTCGATGTGACAGCATTTTCGAAGTCAAAATCTGCTTTTCTTAAAATCGATTGAATACGAGCGTAAGTGTACTGAATAAAAGGTCCTGTATTTCCAGCAAAATCAACTGACTCTTCTGGATTGAACATCATTTGTTTTTTCGGATCAACCTTCAACATATAATATTTCAACGCACCTAAACCTATGGTTTTGAATAAAACCGCTTTTTCTTCTTCAGAATAACCATCCAATTTTCCTAATTCTTCCGAAATAGTTTGCGCTGTCGTAGTCATTTCCGCCATTAAATCATCGGCATCTACAACGGTTCCTTCACGCGATTTCATTTTTCCAGAAGGTAATTCTACCATTCCGTAAGATAAATGGTATAAGCTATCTGCCCAATCAAATCCTAACTTTTTCAAGATTAAGAACAATACTTTGAAATGGTAATCTTGCTCGTTTCCTACGGTGTAAACCATTCCTCCAACATCTGGAAAATCTTTCACACGTTGGATAGCCGTTCCAATATCTTGTGTCATATAAACCGCAGTTCCGTCTGAACGAAGTACGATTTTTCTATCTAAACCATCCGCTGTTAAATCAATCCAAACTGAACCATCTGGATCTTTTTCGAAAATGCCTTTTTCCAAACCAAATTGTACTACTTCTTTTCCAAGTAAATAGGTGTTGGATTCATAATAATAGCTATCAAAATTTACGCCAAGATTTTTATA
>JAHRWO010000126.1 GCA_019105125.1 Flavobacterium sp. | reverse complement strand
ACTTGGTTGGACAATTGCTATTGTAGCAATGGCAGCTATTCGTGAAAAAATGGAATATTCTAACGTTTTAGCTCCTTTAAGAGGTTTAGGCATTACTTTTATCTTAACAGGTTTAATGGCAATTGGTTTCATGAGTTTTGGTGGAATTGACCTTAACGCATTAAACAAAAAGCCAGAAGCAAAAGCAACAACTCCTGCTCCAGCTGTTGTTGAAACTCCTGTGGTTGATTCAGTTCAAGTAGCTGTAGATTCTGTAAAAGTAGATTCAACTCAAGTAGCTGAATAATAGTATAACATTAATAATTGAAATTATGTTTGAATTAATTACATATTCGATTTTAGCTTTCTTAGTGCTTATTTTACTGATGGTCTTTATGCTATTATATGCTAAATCAAAGTTGGTAAACTCAGGTGCTGTAAAGATTAAAATTAACAGTGAAAACGAAATCGAAGTAGGAGGAGGAAGTACTCTTTTAACTACTTTAGGAAATAACAAAATCTTCTTACCATCTGCTTGTGGTGGTGGAGGTTCTTGTTTACAATGTAAATGTAAAGTATTAGACGGTGGTGGAGAACCTCTACCAACAGAAATACCTAACTTTACGCGTAAAGAGTTAGCAGAAGGATGGAGATTAGGATGTCAAGTTAAAGTTAAACAAGACATGGTAATCGAAGTTCCAGAAGAAATTTTTGGTATCAAAAAATTCGAGGCAAAAGTATATTCTAACTATAACGTAGCTTCTTTCATTAAAGAATTTATCGTTGAGTTACCAGAAGATATGCACTACGAAGCTGGAGGTTATATCCAAATTGAAATTCCTGCTTGTGAGGTAAAATATACAGATATTGATATTACTGCTCACCCAGTAGAACATCCGGGGGAACCAGAGAAATTCAAATTAGAGTGGGATAAATTCAAATTGTGGCCATTAGTTATGAAAAATAACGAATTGGTTGAAAGAGCTTACTCTATGGCTTCTTACCCAGCAGAAGGTAGAAAAATCATGTTGAACGTTCGTATTGCAACGCCTCCATTTGATAGAGCTACAAACGATTGGATGAAAGTAAACCCAGGGATTGCTTCTTCATACGTTTTCTCAAGAAAAGCGGGTGATACAGTAACTGTTTCAGGACCTTATGGAGAGTTCTTCATTAATGAGTCTGATGCAGAAATGTTGTACATCGGTGGAGGAGCTGGTATGGCGCCAATGCGTTCGCACTTGTACCACTTATTCCGTACAGTTAAAACTGGAAGAAAAGTTACGTATTGGTACGGAGGACGTTCTAAACGTGAATTGTTCTATGTTGACCACTTTAGAGCTTTGGAGAAAGATTTCCCTAACTTCAAATTCCATATCGCGTTATCTGAACCTTTACCAGAAGATAACTGGAAAGTGAAAGATGGACCAAATGGAGAAGGTGATGGTTTCGTAGGATTTATCCATAACGTAGTTATCGATAACCACTTGAAATTACACGATTCACCAGAAGATATCGAATTTTATTTCTGTGGACCACCAATGATGAATCAAGCCGTTGTTAAAATGTGTGACGATTGGGGTGTGCCAAAAGAAAATGTTCGTTTCGACGACTTTGGAGGTTAATCCAAATTTAAATACCAAAACCGATTCAGAAATGAGTCGGTTTTTTTATGATTGAAGGTGAAATTGTTTATTTTTGGAATTATTTAATTAAGTTATATTAATAAGAATGAAAGATTTTTTGATAAAAAATAGTCTTACAATTATTGGTTTCTCATTAATATTTGGACTAATTATTCATGGTTATACAGGATATTTAGATGGGAAAAAATATTTTGATGAAGGTGAAACATTGTATACTGTTGGTGAGGTAGTTAATTATGATTATACCAAAAAAAGGTTCAATGTTTATTATACCTATTTGCGTAATAGTGTTCTTATTAATGATATTTCTACTGCTGATAATGCAGCTAATAATTCTGTTTATCGTAAGCATATATCCAATGTTGACAAAATGAAAAATCTTGTAATTGGTAAAAAGTTTTTTGTAAAATTTAGTGTTGAAAAACCAGAATATGCTGAAATTTATTTTAATCTTCCAGTTCATGAAGAGTTTCAATACGAAGAAGGTCAAACTTGGAAAAAGCCACTTAAAAGATCTGTTGCAAAATTGGATGTTTATGGTAATTATAGATAAATAATCTAATTAGAACCGATTCAGAAATGAGTCGGTTTTTTTATGCTTTCAAATAGAATACCTACCTTTGCAATATGGAACCATTATCGCAACAAGACTTACATCATTTGGCTATGAATCACGTGGGTAAAGAACTCGAAAAACAAGGATTTGAGTTCATTGCTATCAACAGCCAATTGAAAAAACATCCACAATTTGTTTGTGTTGATAAACCTACTAATACTTTGCATTTTGTAATGGTACAAGCGGTTACTTATCCGGATAATCCGGCTGAATACGATGTGTTGTTTATGGAAACTTTCATTAATCATGCAAAAGGAAAAAAGGCAAAAGTATTGTTTGCAGGTGTAGGTTTTGCCAATGCCGAAGATTTCGAAAAGCCCATTTTAAAAAATCAAGATTATATATTACATTATGAAGGAATTAAAGAGATTTTGTAGTTTTCTAGTTGTAGCTATTCTATTTATTTCATGTGATAAAACTACAGATTTTTATACTATTCAAGGAGAAGCACAAGGAAGTACATATTCCATAAAATATATTTCAACAGAGGAAAAAGTTACTAAAAATCAAATTGATTCTTTGTTAACGGTTTTTGATTTATCACTTTCTACCTATCGACCAGATTCTAAAATTTCTAAAATTAATGCTGGAGATTCAACTGTTGTAGTAGATGATTTTTTTACAGAAACATTTCAGCTTTCAAATCAAATTTATAAAGAAACGAATGGTTTGTTCGATCCAACAATCGGTGTTTTAGTAAACGCTTACGGTTTTGGACCAAATAAAAAGCACCAAGATTTAGCTCCAAAGCAAATTGATAGCTTATTGCAATTTGTAAGTTTTGATAAGATTTCTTTGAATGCTGATAAAACCATTTCAAAAAAGTATAAAGAAACTTTCATCGATTTTAATGCAATTGCACAAGGTTATTCCGTTGATGTTGTAGTGAATTATTTAAAATCGAAAGGAATTGAAAATGCCATTGTTGAAATTGGTGGTGAATTATTCGCTCTAGGTAAAAACACAATCGAC
>JAHRWO010000024.1 GCA_019105125.1 Flavobacterium sp. | reverse complement strand
ATTATTATAAATTTCTCCAACTCGCACTGGAAATTCTGGTATGATAGTGTCAATTTTTACATTAAACTTTTTTTCAATGATTTTCTCCAGATGCAGTGCAAAGAAAATATCAGCTCTTCTTTCAAGTTGATAAGCTGGAAGAAATCGCCAGTCATCAAGTAATTCGAATAATTTATCAATAGCCATTTTCTTTCTTTTTATTATGGTTGGTAACGTCCGGCGGCTTGCTGTAGTGCGGGGTTCACAAATGTTCGCGCGGGCGTGAACGCGTGAAAGTCCGACAGGACTTTCTGCGGGCATACGCCCCGCATTACAGCAAACCGCTTGTTATCGGCTGTTTATTTTTCCAATTCTTTTGTTATATATTCCTCGTATTCTGTATTAAAACCTATTTTCAACTGATTTTCATACAACTTTTTCAGTTGTTTTAGTTCATTTTCTTTCCCCGAAAGACGATAATAATTTGCCAATTTTAAGAGAACGAAAGGATAACCATAAACTACTGCTCCTGATATTCGGGGGAAATTATTCTTTTTCACATCTTTGTAGTCAGTTATATTTTCGGTTTTGAAAAGCTCTTCAAGTTTAGCAACATCAATTTGATATTGAGTATTTGCCGTTTTAATCGGCGTCAATCGGTTAACAAGCCCGCAATTTTGGAAGTATTCCTCTAATCCTCCCAAAAAACTTGGGTCGGCACCGACAGAAAAATAAATTGGGCGTTCCGTAAAATTATCTTCAACTATTTGTAAAAGAATGGCTCGTTGCGGACTTAACAATGTCCTTCTTGTTGCTTCTTCGCCTTCAATTTTCGAGTGCATTCGATACGATTGCAAATCGGGCATAACAGTCCATTCCATTTTAAAATCTTCGGGCAAAGCAAATTTTAATCTGTCCACAGGCGAAATATTTATAAAGATATTTGTTTCTCGCCATTTGAAAGGGCGAATGTCCATTATTTGTTCTTCTGTAAGGTTGATATTTACTTTCCGAACAGTATTTTCTAATCCTTTTTTCAAAAAACTCACATACCAAGGTCTATCAGTCAGGCCGATAGGAATTACCGTTACATCTGTTCTAAAATTCTCGCAAATTTGCAAATAAGAGCAAATGTTAAAATCTGCATCTCCGCCTGTAAAAAGAATAGCATTTTCTCCGCAGCCCGCCAGCATATTTTTGCCGTATTCTATCAGCCATTTCGGAAAAGTACCTTTCTTGAAAGCGAGTTCATAATAATATTTCACTTTCTCCGCATCATAATTTTGCATTTCATTCATAGCAAGCGAGCCACACTCAGCAGAATAAAAATATTTTGCATCTCCGTAATTGGGATTTAGTTCAATAGCTTTGTCGAGATATTCAAAAATCCGCTCGGAAAACGCATAATCATAACCTTTCAATGGTCGACTGTCATATGCGTTGTAATGATTAAACCAACCCAGATAATAGTAAATTTCCGCATCATCTGGCGATTGCTTCAATGCTTGTTCAAGCAGATTGATAGCATCATAGTAATGCTCTGCCTTAAATTTCTCTAATGCTTGTTCTTTCAATGATATTTCTTGCGAAAAAACTGTCATTGAAATAATCGTTGCTGTCAATAACGAAAAAAACTTGTTCATATTCTTTACTGTTTTGTTATTATTCCCGTTTCCTGCCATTTACGCTCGTACTGTCCACAAATTGCCGATAACGGTCACTTGTAAGTTGTCGTTGCGGATTTCGGAGCTCGTTCCTGTCCGGCAGGACGGAACGATGTTGCGAGAATCCAGCGAAAGACACACCACGAACCCCGCAATGCAATTTACAATTTGTTATGCGGTCGGTTTTTAAATTTTTTTCTTTTATCAATTCTTTTCATCCAATAATATGGAAATGGTACTTTCAATAAAGTCCCATCGTTTTCCAATATAAATCCATCAGGTATTCCAAGGAATTTAACTTTACTGATTCTTGGAATAATTTCATGAACTTCTTTTTCCAAAACTTTTTCATCATTCCTGTTTCCAAGAAAAATTAAATGGTCATTGGTTAAAACTAATTTTCCTTTTATTTTTTCTCCATTTTGTTTAATCAATAGAGCAAAATCTTTTACTAATTGTCTTTCAAGTAGAAATAGTCCTTTTCGTCTTTTTAGTTTTTGGGATTGACTAAACATCATAGAATTATTAAATACTCCACCTATTACTGCGCCAATTAAAATGAATTTTAAAAGGTCTTGAATTATGAATGAGTTTTTGTCGATTGCCTCCATTCCATAAAGCATAATACCAATGAAAATTCCGTAAAAAATTCCGAGAATTGTTAATCGAATTCGATACAACCAAGAAGGAGGATTAAGAAAAGCAAAAACTAAGATTTTTGTCAATCCAGCAATTAGACTTAGTCCTACTAGAAATAAAATCCCGATGTTTGGGGTGTCAAAATAAAATTTAAGAATTGCTGATAATCCAACAACAAGGAAAAATCCAATTATAAAATTTTTAAGACTGTAATTCATAATTTGTGTTTTATTGGTTACTTATTTTGTAGGTTTTCAAACTGCCGCATAACGGTTGGTACATGTTGTCGGGGCGGATTTCGGAGAGCGTTCCTGTCCGAAGGACACGGAATGGCGAAACGAGAATCCGCAGTTGGCGTACCACCGAACCCCGCCCTGCAATATGTACTTTGTTAGGCACTGTTTTTTATTTTATTATTTGGTCAATTTGCGGAATATCATATAAGTTGCTTTTCATTACTGGATTTTCAAATCCATATTTTTTAATCTGCTTTTTCAGTCCATTAAACTTATAAGTTGAAATTCGAGGGTCGAATACAACTTCATCAATTACTTTATTAATTTTTATGTCATATTTGAAAATATCATCCGATAGCTGTAAAATGATATCATCATATCCAAAATAATGCCTAATCCCAATTCTTAATTCTTCTTCATTTTTAAATGCGTCTCGTTTAATAAGTAAAGTTTCAAAATATGAGGTCAAATCATTTTTGTAAATTCTATTAGATAAGTAATCTGCAATTTTTTCGTAAGACATGTATTGGACTTTTCCGATAAAACCATGAATCTCTTCATCAATTTGAACTTCGTCATCATAGTATATGGAATTAGGAAAATTTTCAATCTTATATATTTTGTCCGAATAATGAATTGATTCAATTAATTTTCTTGGCGTGCTTCTAATTCTTATTCCATCTGAATTTTTAGAATATGTTCTCCATAGTAAATCATTTTCGCCTGAAAATGACCAACATTGAGCATAGATATAAAACTTTTCATTTAAATGCTCTTTTGTTTTCTTTACTTGGCTTGGATAGGTCAGTATGTTTTCAAATGGGTCATCCCAAAGATATGGTCGCACGAATATATTTATGCCAAATTCCAAAGCTTCCATGAACCTGTCAAATGGAATAATTCTGTAAATACTTTCGTCAAGAAGGTCTTCGGGAATATTTAGAATTTTCAAGTCCATATTTTAGGAATAGTCTTTTATTCTTGGTTCGTTAAAATTGTGCCTAACGGTTGAGTGTAGCAGCAGTAAGGGATTGCGGGCTTCTTTCCTGTCCACTTACACCAAAATTAGAGCGTGGCAGAATGCTTGAATTACCTCTGAAACCCTTATTGCTGCTACACTTTGTTAGCAAATGTTATAGTTTCAATGACAATCCTGCATTAATCCCTATCCACGCAAACAACTTACTGCTTGTCCCCTGGTTTGTAAAAAGAGTGTATGGTATATTCAAAGTCCCATATTCACCATCAATTATTTCTTCTGTCACATAAACATTGAATGAAGGTCCAATCAGCAGTGAAAAGTTTTCTGAAATGCTATATTTATAATTAAAATCGGCCTTGTTTAATATGTTCAAATTAGAATCCCAGTTGTTATTGTAAACAATCTGGTTGGCCGATAAATCAATACTTATTTTTTGTTTCTCTGTTATGGAAATATTCCCTCCGAACCCCAAGCCATAACTATAAACGGGATTGTTTTGATACGAAGAGTAACCTGTTTTAAAAATAGTGTAAAACCTTTCAACCCCCATTTTGTAGTTTAAGTTTGCGTAAATTACCTCTCCACCAGTCAGTTCAAATTCGTAATGTCCATTCTTCACAATGCTGAATATACCAATTGGCAAAGCCTTTTCACCATCGTTTAAGTAATTAAAAACACCAAGCTGAACGCCTTTAAGTGTTTTTGCATAATTAAAAACTCCTAATTGAAAACCCTTAAACTCATTTGCTGCAAAATTAGCTGTCGCCAACTGAAATCCCTTTGAGTTTTGCCCTGAATAATTAATGACTCCTGATACAAATACGCCAGATGTCGAATCCTTGCAAATATTTGAAACACCAGAAAGTAAAAATCCTTTTGAGTATTTTGTATTTATGTTTGAAACCCCCGATAATTGAAATCCTTTAACTTCTCCTTTGTTGTAATTTAGTATCGAACCTACTTCAGCCCCATTTACACCGCCATTTAAACCATACAAAATATTAAATGAGAAATTATTTGAATATTCCATAGAACTCGTTCCACCGCTACCAATCGGATATGCAAATGTAACCTGAGCTTTGCGGGTTTTTAATTTGTCATTTTCTTGCGCTACAAGTTGTATTGATACCAACAATACCAAAATGCTTACTAATTTTAGTCTTTTCATTTTCCTTTTATTTATTGTTCATACTGTTTTTGTCGGACTAACCAGTTTCTGTCGGCTGTCTTATAATATTTGCTAACGGTCACTTGTATGTGGTCGGGCGGGATTTCGAAGAGAAATCCTGTCAGACCCGCAGGAAAGTGGGCGCAAGGTCT
>JAHRWO010000023.1 GCA_019105125.1 Flavobacterium sp. | reverse complement strand
TAGAGATTCAATTATATATTATAAGCATTTTTTACAAACAGGAATGATGGCTATGGAACCTCGTACAGGTCATATTAAAGCTTGGGTAGGTGGTGTTAATTATAAATATTTCCAATACGATCACGTAGGGCAAGGAGCTAGACAAGTAGGTTCAACATTTAAACCATTTGTATATGCAACGGTTATAGAACAATTACAAATGTCGCCATGTGATTCTATAATCGATAGTTATTTTACGATGCCAAAAGGAAAATGGGGAATCGATGCAGATTGGTCACCTAAAAATTCAGATGGAAATTATAGAGGAACCATAACACTTCAAAAAGCTTTAGCAAATTCTGTTAATACCGTTTCAGCAAAATTAATTGATAAAGTTGGACCTCAAGCTGTTGCTGATATGGCTAAAGAATTAGGAATTACTTCAAAAATTCCAGTTCAACCGTCCATTGCTTTAGGTGCCGTAGATATTACAGTTGAAGAAATGGTTGGTGCAATGAGTACTTTTGCTAATCAAGGCGTTTACGTAAAGCCTAATTTCATTATAAAAATTGAAGATAAAAATGGTGTTGTAATTGACCAACCGATGCCAGTTACAAAAGATGTAGTGAACAAAGATGTAGCTTATGCTGTTGTAAAATTAATGGAAGGAGTTACCAGTTCAGGAACAGGAGCTCGTTTAAAATATGGTGGTGGTGGATTTATTCAATATGATTATAGTTTTGGAAATCCAATTGCTGGAAAAACAGGAACTTCTCAAAACAATTCCGATGGTTGGTTTATTGGAATGGTGCCCAATTTAGCCGCTGGAATTTGGGTTGGGAACGAAGATAGAGCCGCACATTTTAAAGACACCAGAAGAGGACAAGGTGCGACAATGGCGTTACCTATTTGGGGTCTTTTCATGAAAAAATGTTATGCAGATAGTGATTTAGATGTATCAAAAGAACCATTTGAACGTCCAGAAGATTTACAAATTAAGGTGGATTGTTGGACACCCAAAAAAGTGGTAGATACGACTGCTGTTCCAACAGACGAACCTAATATGGACGAATTCGGATTATAAACAACAACAAACCAAAATATGATTTCTAGAAAAGTAAATAACGTTCAAGAAGCTTTAGAAGGAATTCAAGACGGAATGACTATTATGTTAGGCGGTTTCGGTCTTTGTGGAATTCCTGAAAATAGTATTGCTGAATTAGTTCGTAAAAATGTAACCAATTTAACTTGTATTTCAAACAATGCAGGGGTGGATGATTTCGGATTGGGCTTATTATTACAAAAACGTCAAATCAAGAAAATGATTTCTTCTTACGTGGGAGAAAATGCAGAGTTCGAACGTCAAATGTTGTCAGGTGAATTAGAAGTAGAACTAACACCACAAGGAACTTTAGCAGAAAAATGCCGTGCTGCTCAAGCAGGAATTCCAGCATTCTTCACACCAGCAGGTTATGGAACTGAAGTTGCAGAAGGAAAAGAAGTTCGTGAATTCAACGGAAAAATGCACGTTTTAGAACATGCCTATAAAGCCGATTTCTCAATCGTAAAAGCGTGGAAAGGCGATGAAGCAGGTAACTTAATTTTCAAAGGAACAGCTCGTAACTTCAATGCACCTATGGCTGGAGCGGCTAAAATTACTATCGCTGAGGTAGAAGAATTAGTGCCAGCAGGAACATTAGATCCAAACGAAATTCATATCCCGGGAATTATGGTAAATCGTATTTTTCAAGGGGAGAAATTTGAGAAAAGAATTGAGCAAAGAACTGTTAGACAAAGAAGTTAATCATGGCATTAGATAAAAATCAAATCGCAAAAAGAATAGCACAAGAAGTGAAAGACGGTTACTATGTAAATTTAGGAATCGGAATTCCAACTTTAGTTGCCAACTATGTTCGTACGGATATTTCAGTTGAATTTCAATCGGAAAATGGAGTTTTAGGTATGGGACCTTTCCCTTTTGAAGGAGAAGAAGATGCTGATATCATCAACGCAGGAAAACAAACCATCACAACTTTACCTGGAGCAAGTTTCTTTGATTCCGCTTTTAGTTTCGGAATGATTCGTGCTCAAAAAGTAGATTTAACGATTTTAGGAGCAATGGAAGTTTCTGAAAACGGAGATATTGCCAACTGGAAAATCCCAGGAAAAATGGTAAAAGGTATGGGTGGCGCTATGGATTTAGTAGCTTCAGCAGAAAATATTATCGTTGCCATGATGCACGTAAATAAAGCCGGAGAATCCAAAATCTTGAAAAAATGTACGCTTCCTTTAACGGGTGTTGGTTGTGTGAAAAAAGTCGTTACGGAATTAGCGGTTTTAGAAATCACACCAAAAGGTTTTAAATTGTTAGAACGCGCACCAGGTGTTTCAGTAGAAGACATCATAAAAGCAACAGAAGCTAATTTAATCATAGAAGGAGATATTCCGGAAATGAAAATAGATTAATAATGAATTTTTAGTTTACCGCAGATTCGCAGATTACAATTTTTAATATCTGTGGATCTGCGTTTTACTTCTATTTAACCTAATTTAAAAACAAATAACAATCAGCGAATCCGCGGTAATATTTTCAAAAGAATGAGTTTTCCAAAAGTAATTTTAAAGTCAGGTAAAGAAAAATCAATTCAACGTCGTCATCCTTGGATTTTCAGCGGAGCGGTTTATGGCGTGAGTCGCGCAATAAACGATGGCGAAATGGTTGACGTAGTCGATTCGAAAAACAATCATTTAGGTACCGGATATTTCAGCGACAAAGGAAGTATCGTAGTTCGTATTTTGACTTTTGGCGATGAAACTTTTTCTGAGAACTTTTGGGCAATCAAACTACAATCGGCTTGGTATTTACGTACGCAAATATTGGATTTTGAAGTTACAAATGCTTTTCGTGTGATTCACGGAGAAGGAGACGGAATTTCGGGATTGATTATTGATTATTACGATAAAAATTGGGTAATTCAAGCGCATTCCACGGGAGTTTTTCTTCAAATGGATAAAATCGCTGAAGCCATAAAATCCAATTTTCCAGAGTATTGCGAAACCATTTATTGCAAAAGCTCAGGAACTTTATCCAATACAGGAACTGATTATTTTCTATTCGGAAACAAAGTTGAAGTCGTTGCAAAAGAGAACAATATTATGTTTTCAGTCAATTGGGTAGAAGGTCAAAAAACAGGTTTCTTCTTAGACCAACGCGAAAACCGAAAATTACTAGGCGAATTCTCAAAAGGTAAAAAAGTATTAAACACGTTTTGTTACACAGGCGGATTTTCAATTTACGCCATGAGCGCAGGAGCTGAATTAGTAACTTCGGTAGACATTTCTCAAAAAGCTGTAGATTTAGCGGCGAGTAATATGGAATTAAATTTCCCAAATGCCAATCATAAAGCCGTTGCGGATGATGTGTTTAACTTTATGAAAGAAAACCATCAAATTTATGATATCATTGTTTTGGATCCACCCGCTTTCGCGAAAAGCATTAAAAGCAAGCACACTGCAACGCAAGCCTATAAACGTTTAAACATAGCGGGATTAAAAGCCTTAGCGCCTAACGGAATTTTATTCACCTTCTCATGTTCACAAGTGATTGACGATGTTTTATTCTACAATACAGTAGCCGCAGCAGCCATAGAAACCGGAAGAAATATCCGAGTTTTGCACAAATTAGAACAAGGTCCAGATCACCCAACTAACATTTATCACCCAGAAGGTCATTATTTAAAAGGGTTGGTGTTGTTTGTGGAGTAGATTTAAAGTGGTCAGTGTTCGGTTTTGAGTGTTCAGTGGTTTGCGATTAGTATGTTATTCTTAAATAATCTCACATAACTAATTCAATTAATTAAAATATATTACTCGTGAAAAAAGCAATTTTTATTTTATCGATTCTATTAAATATCGTTTTTGGTTTTAATTATTTGAGTGATGCAATTAATGAACCAACTAGAGAATTAGGAAGACTGAAAAAAGACATTGAGATTGGATATTTTTCAGGAGATTCAGTACTATTCAAATTGCCAAAAGGGTTAACTGTAGCAGATGAATCAAAAAGGGGAATTTCGGCTATTGGTCAATTTGAAAACAACAGGTTTTCAATTGTAATCACTTCTAATGATGATTTGGTTGATTATGAAATAAATAATGATTCATTAAATACTTTTAGTAATTTTTATTCTGCCGATGTCAATAAATAAAAAGGTACGTTTTTTCAATTTTTACTTCAATTACCTCAAATAAAAAATCTCTTTTAATTTTACATACTTTTTGTAATAGAGAATTTTTCACATTTTCCTTTTTTTGAAAGTGATATCTTGATTTATCCTCTTCAAATATTCATTTATACTATTCTTTTTAGCATATTTTCATCAATATTTAATCTGGTTAATTTTGGAGTATTTGTATTGTTGAAGAATCCTTAATAATATTTGTAAGATAATACTTAAAATTACTGATTTTCAACTATATAAGTTTATAACAACATGCTTATAAATTAAAATAATTTATATATTTGTTAAATAAATCTAAAATTCTAATTAAATGACAACTAAATTTTTAAAAACTTTATTTTTATTGTTAATAACAATAAGTGCTTTTAGTCAAGCTTCTAAGAGAGACGAAGGTATAAAACTAGGGTTTAAAGGAGGATTGAACA
>JAHRWO010000002.1 GCA_019105125.1 Flavobacterium sp. | reverse complement strand
GGTCTTTTGTGCGGGTTGCGGTGTATGCATTTTTTTTTTAGCCAAGCCCAGAGAGCCAGCTAAAAAAATAGTTCCAAATCAGTCGCAGTTTTTTTCTCCTAAGTTTTTAAACCCTTGCAAATAAATCGTTATCAATACGTTACGCGCGTTAGCGCAAAAAGCTGCGGAGAGAAAGGGATTCGAACCCTTGGTACCCTTTTGGAGTACACACGCTTTCCAGGCGTGCGCCTTCGACCACTCGGCCACCTCTCTTTCGAAACAATACTCGATTTTAAGGGTGCTAAATAACGCAAAAAATATCACGTATAAAAATTTTAAATGTTATTTTTACAACATTTCACCACGTATTCCTGTTTCAAATATGGTCTTAAAAACATTATTTGACACTTTTTGACCTAACAAGTACATTAATTTAGTAACTGCCGCCTCTGTTGTGATGTCTTTTCCTGAAATAACACCTATATTTTTTAATTGGGTACTTGTCTCGTAACTTCCCATCGATACACTGCCTCCACTACATTGTGTAACGTTTATAACGTGAATATTATTGTGAATTGCTTTCTCTAAAGACTGCACAAACCAATCTTCAGTTGGGGCATTTCCAGAACCATACGTTTCCAATACAATTCCTTTTAAATTAGGAATCGAAAAAAAGGTATTTAACACCTTTTGATTAATTCCAGGGAAAATCTTTAGAATCGCTACATTATCATCAAAATCAGTATGGACTTTTAACTTCTTATTTGCTTTTTGCTTCAGAATAACATCATAATTTACTTTCAAGTGAACACCAGATTCCGCTAATTCAGGGAAATTAGGTGACGTAAATGCATTAAAATGTTCAGCACTGATTTTTGTTGTGCGATTTCCCCTGTACAATTTGTATTCGAAATACAAACACACTTCTTGAATAACAGGTTTTTTATTCTCTTGAAGCGAAGCTACTTGAATTGCCGTAATCAAATTCTCTTTCGCATCGGTTCTTAAATCACCTATTGGCAATTGCGAACCCGTGAAAATCACTGGTTTTGCTAAGTCTTCCAACATAAAACTTAATGCAGAAGCACTATATGACATTGTATCCGAACCATGTAAAACTACAAATCCATCAAATTTTGAATAATTTTCCTCGATAATTTTGGCCATTTTTTGCCAATTGGAAATATTCATATTCGACGAATCGATAGGCACTTCAAACGAAATGGTTTCGATTTGGCAATCTAATAAATGTAATTCAGGAATTCGGCTTAACAACTCATTAAAATCAAAAGCTTTTAAAGCTCCTGTTTCAAAATCTTTTACCATCCCGATGGTTCCACCGGTGTAAATTAAAAGTATTTTGGGCTTATGAGATGTCATTTGTATATTTCAATTTATTCACAACTGGATTGGCGTACATAGCTAAGAAACCTTCTCTCATAGTTTCATTGTCGGCATCAATTCGCATTTCTAATCTTCTTTCAAACAATTGACGTTCTTTTTCGTTGTACAAATGTTCAAATCGAGTTGTTTTGTATAAAATATCGTAAGCAATAAAATTTGTTGGCCACAATTTATAAGTTTGAAGAATAGAATCGTCAATTACTTGTGCCAAAGCTTGAATTTGCTTGTTGTTGTTATCGTTTTCGGCAATAATTTTTTCGTATTCGTTTTCTAAAACATCGCCTACATGAATGTGAATGCGTTTTTTTTGTCCGATGATTCCACTCAACAACGTAATAAAATCTTCGTTTTTCTCCTTAATATATACTTCGTCTTTAGAAAGTGCAATTAATTGTGGCATTTTCAAAGCATCTGTTGGATCGTATTCATAAGAAATAGAAACAGGAACAATTTTTAATTTCTTGAAAAAGTCCATAATTCTGGCTTCATCATTTGCCATTCCTAACATTTTCAGAACACCTTGATGCGTGGCATCGTTACCGTCTTTGGTTCTTCCTTCTCGTTGGGCAATCCAAACCGAACGATTTTCTTTAGACAATAAATGATACATATATTCCGACATCAATTTAGAGCTTTGCAATAACTCTCTTGGCGATAAACCACGTTGAACAAGGAAGTTTCGGTTTAATTTTGAAAGTTTTAAAAGAAAATCTTTCTTGACCAAATTATCTCCAATAGCAGAAGCTGTCATCACCAAACCATGATCAATCAAGGAAACATTCAATAAAGAAGTATCTAAAATGATATCTCTGTGATTGGAAATAAATAAATACGAAGTATTAGGTTCTAATTTCTCAAAACCAGAAGTCGTAAGTCCTTCTGAACTTCTTTCTAAAACTCTTTGAATCGATTGATAAACAAAATTAACTTGGAAATCACGGATAGAATGCGTTCTACTCAATTGTTCTTTCCAAATTTCATCTTCTACTTCTGGAAACGTAAAATCCATCATAGCCTTCATCATAGGATGATGCAACAAAGACTTTAAAGCTTCGTTTACTTCAGAATCATAATAAGGGCGAATAGAATCGAACTTTGTCATATTTATTTTGAAAACAATTCACAAAAGAACAAAAATTTTATGAATTGAAACTTTATTTTAGATTAAATTCCGAAAATTTGTTTTGAGTTTTCTGTAGTAATTCTTGCAATTTCCTCAACTGGTAACTGATAAATTTCGGCTAACTTTTG
>JAHRWO010000396.1 GCA_019105125.1 Flavobacterium sp. | reverse complement strand
CAGGAGGAGAAATTCGTGACCGTTTAGCGGGTGGACAAGGTTCTTTACCATTAGCGGGAACTGCCGTTTACATGACTTCTTATTCTCGTTTAGCAGAAGAGCGTCCATGGGAAAACGGAATGGCAGAAAGACCTTGGTTATATCAAACACCAATGGATATTTTAATTAAAGCATCCAACGGAGCTTCTGATTTTGGAAATAAATTTGGACAACCTTTAATTACGGGTTCAATTTTAACTTTCGAGCACGAAGAAAACAATCGTAAAATTGGTTACGATAAAGTCATCATGCAAGCGGGTGGAATTGGTTACGGAAAATTAGATCAAGCGATTAAAAAGAAACCTACAGCTGGCGATAAAATCGTTATTTTAGGTGGTGAAAATTATAGAATTGGAATGGGCGGTGCTGCAGTTTCATCTGCAGATACAGGAGCTTTTGGTTCAGGAATTGAATTAAATGCCATCCAACGTTCGAATCCAGAAATGCAAAAACGTGCTGCCAATGCTATTCGTGGTTTGGTAGAAAGTGACAACAATCCAATTGTTTCTATTCATGATCATGGTGCAGGTGGACATTTGAACTGTCTTTCTGAATTAGTAGAAGAAACCGGAGGATTAATCGATTTAGATAAATTACCAGTAGGTGACCCAACACTTTCTGCGAAAGAAATCATCGGAAACGAATCGCAAGAAAGAATGGGATTAGTTATTGGTGAAAAAGACATCGAAACCTTACAAAGAATTGCAGATAGAGAACGTTCTCCAATGTATCAAGTGGGTGACGTAACTAACGACCATAGATTTACATTCGAATCAAAATCAACTGGTGTAAAACCAATGGATTATGCTTTAGAAGATTTCTTCGGAAGTTCGCCAAAAACCATTATGACGGATAAAACCGTTGCAACAAATTATTCAGATTTAGAATATTCAAAAGAAAACATAGCAAGCTATTTAAGTCAAGTTTTACAATTAGAAGCCGTAGCTTGTAAAGATTGGTTAACTAATAAAGTGGACCGTTGTGTAGGCGGACGCGTTGCAAAACAACAATGTGTTGGACCATTACAATTACCTTTAAACAATGTCGGTGTAATGGCATTAGATTTCAAAGGAAAAGAGGGAATTGCGACTTCAATTGGACACTCACCTATTTCTGCTTTAGTGAATCCTGTTGCGGGTTCAAGAACTGCTATTGCTGAAGCGTTATCAAATATCGTTTGGGCGCCATTGAAAGATGGTTTACAATCGGTTTCTTTATCAGCCAACTGGATGTGGGCTTGTAAAAATGAAGGTGAAGACGCTCGTTTATACGAAGCAGTAAAAGGTTGTTCGGATTTTGCTATTGAATTGGGAATCAATATTCCAACAGGAAAAGATTCGCTTTCTATGAAACAAAAATATCCAAATGATGAAGTAATCGCACCAGGAACTGTTATTATTTCAGCTGCTGGAAATTGTTCGAACATTACAAAAGTAGTAGAACCAGTTTTACAAAGAAATGGAGGAAACATTTACTATATCAACTTATCGCAAGATTCGTTTAAATTAGGTGGAAGTTCGTTCGCTCAGGTGTTGAATAAAATTGGAAACGATGTTCCAACAATTCAAAACTCAGAATTCTTCAAAAAAGCATTCAACGTTTTACAAGATTTAATTAAAGATAGAAAAATCAAAGCAGGACACGATATTGGAAGCGGTGGTTTAATCACTACTTTATTAGAAATGTGTTTTGCTGATGATAAATTAGGAGCCTTAATAGATTTGACTTCTCTAGGAGAAAAAGATACGGTTAAAGCTTTATTTAATGAGAATATCGGAGTTGTTTTCCAAGCGAATGCTGAAGTGGAATCTACTTTTGCCCAACATAATATTGAAATTTTCAAAATTGGTTCAGCTATCGATGGTGATGCGTTTACAGTTATCAACGGAGATGATAGTTTGACATTCAGTATTGCTACATTAAGAGATACTTGGTTTAAAACGTCTTTCCTATTAGATTCAAAACAATCTAAAAACGGAATGGCGCAAGCGCGTTTTGATAATTACAAAAATCAGAAATTACAATTTACTTTCCCATCACATTTTGATGGAAAATTACCTGTGATTGATGCTTCAAAACCAAGACCAAAAGCAGCAATTATTCGTGAAAAAGGAAGTAATTCTGAACGTGAAATGGCAAATGCAATGTTCTTAGCTGGATTTGATGTAAAAGATGTTCACATGACCGATTTAATTTCGGGAAGAGAAACTTTGGAAGACATTCAATTCATTGGAGCTGTTGGAGGATTCTCGAACTCAGATGTTTTAGGTTCGGCTAAAGGTTGGGCTGGAGCGTTTTTATACAACGAAAAAGCCAATACCGCATTGAAAAACTTCTACAGAAGAGAAGACACTCTTTCAGTCGGAATTTGCAATGGTTGTCAGTTATTAATGGAATTAGAATTGATCAATCCAGAACACGAAATTCATGGAAAAATGCACCACAATACTTCAAACAAACACGAAAGTGGCTTTACTTCGGTAACCGTTCAGAAGAATAATTCGGTGATGTTATCAACGTTAGAAGGAACAACTTTGGGTGTTTGGATTTCACATGGAGAAGGAAAATTCAAATTACCATATTCAGAAGATAAATATAATATAGTAGCGAAATACGCTTACGAAGGCTATCCAGCCAATCCAAATGGCTCTGATTTCAACACGGCTATGATGTGTGATACAACGGGAAGACATTTAGTTATGATGCCACATATTGAGCGTTCGACTTTCCCTTGGAACTGGGCACATTATCCTGAACGTGGACAAAAAGATGAAGTTTCTCCTTGGTTAGAAGCATTTGTGAATGCAAGAAAATGGATTGAGAATAAAAAATAATTTATCCAAACTTTTATAAAAAAGCATCTTTTAATTAAGATGCTTTTTTTGTACTATTGTGTAAAATTAAATAACGATGTGGTTTGTCATTTTAAGCGTAATTTGTAGTGTAACGGTTGGGATATTTCTAAAAGTAGCCAAAC